>CAZWTS010000082.1:0-6987 GCA_964637085.1 uncultured Desulfurococcales archaeon
CTAACCGTTACCCAGTTGCTCTTGGTGACTGGGTTTACCGTAGACTCTATTCTTTATTGAAGCGTTATTCGGGGAGGCGGGGTGAGGGGAGGAGTGGTTTTCTGGGTTTGCCTAAGCCTAGCCCTGTTATGTTGAAGCGTAGTGGTGTTGAAGTATTAGGGGATAGGGTTATTGCTCGTGTATGGATTGGTCTCCCCTCTAAGCGGAGGCGGATACTAGGAGAAGTTGCTAGAGAATTATTGTTGGAGATTCTTCCACGAGTTTTTAGGAGAGCCTTAGAGTGGGAGAGAGATGAGAGGAGGTTACGCGAGCATATTAGTGTTTGGAGGCTTCAAGAATACCTTAGATCAAGGCTGCCGTCGATGGGTTTAGTCTCATTTATTGGTGATGGCTCTATTCTCCCCCGGAAATGTGGTGGATGCGATGAACCCCTACCCGGTGCCGTTCCCTTTGAGTCTCCTAGGAGCTTAAGAGTTGAGATAGAAGTACCCTGGCTTAGCGAGAATATTGTTGGAATGGGTGTTAGGAGGGGTGTAACAGTTGTTATGGGCTCAGCCTTTCATGGTAAGTCTACTCTTCTCGAAGCAATAGCAGCGGGGGTTTGGAACCATATTCCAGGTGATGGTAGGGAGCGTGTTGTAACTATAAGGGAGGCTATGTATGTTAGAGCTGAAGATGGGAGGTTTATATCATGTGTTGACGTATCATCTTTTATCCACAACCTACCAGGTGGAAGGGATACCAAGTGTTTTTCTACTAGTGATGCTAGTGGGGCTACGAGTACGGCTGCTTCTATTCAAGAGGCGGTTGAAGCTGGTGCTAAGCTATTATTATTGGATGAGGATACTGTTGCAACAAATATCCTCTACAGTGATGAGAGAGTTGAGGAACTAGTAGAATGGAAGACTATTACGCCTATAACTAAGCTAGCTAGAGATATGGTTAAGAGAAACCTATCCCTCATAATAGTTTCTTCGGGCTCCCAGCCCCTCATAGCGGTTGCCGACACCATTATATTAATGGAGGCCTATAAGCCCCGAGACATAACATTAGAAGCGAAAAAGACGCTAAACGAAACCAGTAAAACTGGGGGTAGAGGAGAGTACCGTAAGCCTCCTCCCCGAATAATCATAGAACCCCCAGTTCTAAGAAAGCCTAGGATTAGGGGGCGAATGCTAGTAGATAAGAGCCTAGAAGCCCCCATCCCCATAAACAATATCCACTTAGTTGAAGAAGCCCAGTACAATACAATAGCGTTAATCTTGAGCACGGCGAGGAGGTTCTTTAGGAGTAAAAGCATAGCTAGTGCATGTAGAAGGATTGAAGAAACCCTACGCCGCGGAGAATATGAGAGCCTACTGGGAAGAGAACCCGGTCCCGGGTTAAGTGAGGTTAGAAGCCTCGACATAGCCTACGTTGTTAATAGGCTACCAGGGCTTAGAGTAGCCCAGGAGGATAGGGTGCACTAGTATTCTAGGCTAGTCTACGATGAGTTAACGTAATCTATACCTACATGTATTATGGAAACGATACTGTATAAGTGCACTACAATTCCATGTCCCCTTAAATAATTCGTTGACTCTACCAGCAATTAGTGATAAGATTGCCGGAGAGCCAAGGAGTTCAAGACAAGTATTTATGGCTTGAAAAACTAGATGATCCAAAAGTAATAGAATGGGTTGATGAACATAACCGGAAGCTTAGAGAATTCCTTAACGGTCTCCCCGAAAAAATCTATCCGAGAGTAATAGAATACTTTAAGATACCCTATATTGTAGTAGCGTATCCCTTAGAAAAGGAGTTCATTGTCTTAGAGAAGGGTTCCTCCTCCCATAAAATAGAGTTATATAGTTATGATGGAGAGCTAGTTGAAGTAATCGTAGACTCTAAGAGTCTTGGGGAAGACGCGATAATTCACGCAATTTATCCCTCTCTAAGCGGGGAGGTACTAGCATATTATTATAGTATTGGGGGGCAAGACGTAGGAGAACTAGTAGTATTAGAAATGGATACTAAGAGGGTTCTAGATAGAGTTAAGGGTAGCGTGGAGAATATTGTATGGGTAAACGATAACGAGTACTATTACACAATGTTTTATCGAGCGGAGAAAACACCTGATGGAGTAGAACCTCCCGCTGAAAGAGTATTCCATAGAGTTATTGGTGGTGAAAGCGAACTCGTCTTTGGAGAGGGGTTTAAAACTAATCACATGATGTCTATTCACCCAACTTATAGTGAAGACCGTGTCCTAATAACCGTGTACCATGGATGGCTTAAATCAAAAATCTACGGTGGAGCCCTAAGAGACCCCGGGGATTGGAGGCTAATATTTGATGGAGGAGAATACATGGCTATACCAGTAGATTATTTGAATGGAGAACCCTACATAGTATACTTTGATGGAAACGGTCTGGGGAGAATCCTAAAAATAACTAGTAGAGGAGCCGTAGAAATCGTTGGAGAAGACCCTAAGTACCCGTTAGAAAACGCTAGGATATTTAAGGGTAAGATAATAGCATCCTACCTCGTAGATGCTGCAAACAAAATTAAATTAATTGACAGTAACGGTAAGGTCCTGAGAGAAATAGTATTCAGTAAACCCGGTTCTGCTAACCGGTTCGTAGTTAGAGGGAGAAGACTATTATTCAAGTATGAGAGCTTTGATACTGCTTCAAAAATAATGATGCTAGAAGACCCCTTGGGAGAGCCAGTCCCCCTCCTCTCCTATAATGTAGGCTTAGATATAATAGTAGAAGAAGAATGGACTACATCTAGTGATGGAACGAGAATACATTTCTTCATAGTAAAGCCGCGGGGAAAGGAGCGGAAAATAGCGGTTATAAGAGGCTATGGGGGCTTCGGTATAGCGTTAAAGCCTAGATTCCTACCAATAATATACCCGTTAATAGAAGACGGTATAATCTATGTGCAAGCTAATCTAAGGGGAGGGGGAGAATACGGAGAAAAATGGCACCACATGGGTATGAGGGAGAAGAAGCAAAACGTTTTCGAAGACTATAAAGCCGTGTTAAAATACTTGAAAGAGAAAGGCTATAGAACCGTGGGGTTAGGGGCAAGTAATGGTGGACTACTAGTTTCAACGGTACTCGTCCAGAACCCGGAACTCTTAGACGCAGCACTCATAGGCTATCCAGTAATAGATATGCTACGCTTCCATAAACTATACATAGGTAGGCTATGGACAACTGAGTACGGAGACCCAGATAACCCCAAGGATAGAGAATACCTCTTAAAATACTCACCCTACCATAACATCGATCCATCCAAGAAATACCCGCCAACCCTAGTATACACGGGCCTCCACGACGACCGAGTACACCCCGGACACGCATTTAAATTCGTAGCTAAACTAGAAGAAATAAGAGCACCAGTATACTTAAGAGTAGAAAAACAGAGTGGGCATAGTGGAGCAAACCCAGAGATAAAGGCGAGAGAAACCACTGATCTCATAGCATTCATATACCGTGCACTAGGAATAGTAGAATAAGCTCTTTAAGAGAATTCTATGTTATTCTTTATTCTTTCCTTTAGCCTTCAAAAATATCTCGTCTAGTGTTATCGTCTTCTTTTTCTCGTGTTTGCCTAAAACTACTTTCTCTATGAACTTATCTCTTACTGGTTCATATACTTGTTTGTAGAATTTCTGGGGGTCTCTTAACACGTTTTCTGGGAATTGTTTTAGGTATTCTAAGGCTTTCTCCCATGCCTCCTGGTATGGTATTACTGAGTTTATCTTAGAGGCTATTTCTCTATCATAGTCTTCGGGGAGTTGTTCTTTATCTCCTATCATATACCATCCACGTGGTGATACTGGTACTTCTTCTCCGAGTACTTTCTCTAGTCTCCACGGCTTGTCTTCTCTCATCCTAGTAGAGGGGTGTTTGGGCTTGTAGGTTCTCCCATAGTATTTAGCCCAGGCGTAGAATATTGCTCGGTTTAAGCCGAAGCTTTTAGCTTTCTCGAGGTCTCCGGTTAAGAGATAGTATCTTGCAGCTTGGAGTAGCCCCATTACCTGGAATCTCCCTATTGCTCCGCGTTCTTCTTCTCTTGCACTTGGCTTATAGGTTATTCTAGTCTGCCTCGCATGGAATTCTGCTAGTTTCGGTAAACCTATTTTTTCTATTGCTTTGAGGGCTAACTCGTCTGCTTCTCCTACTACATGCTTCCTCCAGTCTGGGTTGTGGCGGGGTTTTACAGGGTCAGCCCAGTCTGGTGTAAAACTGTCTAGTTGGTTTGGCTTTAATGCTACTGCTACTTTATCTATTCGCCGGTGGAGGCTTAGTGGGGCTGTGAAAACTCTTTTAGCGTCTATGAGGTTCTCGGCCTTCAATACACCATTAGTTTCCCGAGATAGTGCTTGTAGCTTGTGCTTAAGCTCTCTTAACACGTATTCTACTATAGCGTAGGCTACATCTAGGGGGTGATGTCTTCCTAATAGTTCGGGTGAAAAAGCTTCCTCATGTATTCTTACGTGAGCCCCCATACCACTCCAGAGCACGTATACGCTTTCTACTACTCCGTTGTCCTCTAGGAATTCTACTATGAGTCTCGCGGCTTCAATAGTCTTCTCCCAGTAGTTGAGATTAGAGTCTATGTCCCAGAAGGGAGTAGTATAAAAAATGTTTTCGGGGGAATCAACACTCTCACGCCTACTTATAACATAGTAGCGGTTAATAGTAGCGTAAACAGTCCTCATCCAAGGATAAACACTCATGAGACGATTGAAATCGCTCAATGAATTAATAGTTAGGGGTAAACCATTTCTCCAATACCGTGCGAAAACTCTATCCCTTCCCCGATAACCCTCAATACTAACCCATCTACTTCTAACAAAATCTACTATCTCTCTAACAACTATATCCCTACGATAATATTCTCTAGGAGAAACTACACGCACCCCTCCCACACTAGTAATAAGACTATGGATAATCCAGACAATATAATGGATGCGGCTAAAAACCTTCTAGTAAAACAATCTTAAATTACCATACTATTACCATAGAGGTCTAATTAAATGTGCTTAGAGCTAGAGATTAGGTGAAACAAGCCATAAGAGACTTGGAGCACCGTAGAGTGCTTAACGGAAAGATACGTGGGGAGATTATAGGAGTCTATGTTATAGGTGGTGTTGCCTTAGATTCCCATGGACTGGGGAGTGATGTAGATATAGTGTTAATTGTAGAAGGTTCCCGTAAACTAGATTTTACTGAATTGAAGATAAAGGCCGCCGAAACTATAGGGTTGCCAGTAGACCTCGTAGTCCTTAGTAGGAGAGACCTAGAATACCATAGAGGTAATAGGACTAGGTTCAACTTAGAACCCCCTAGGGGAGTAAGGATTTCGTGGGGAAAGCGATTTTACCACCTAGTACTCCCTTATACATTAATAAGAATATACTTGCTAGGAGTGTGATACCCTTATGCCTACTGAATTATTGTATCAGAGGGATAGCTACCTACGTGAATGCGAGGCGATAATAACTCGTGTAAATGGCTTAGAAGTAGTATTAGATAAAACTGTATTCAACCCTCGTGCAGGTGGTTTAGAGAATGATACGGGTGTATTAGTGGGACGTAGTAGAGAATACCGTGTAGTTAAAGTCTACGTTGACCGTGAGTCGGGGGATATAGTACATGTTCTAGGAGAAGAACATGATCTTAGAGTTGGGGATAGAGTTAGAGCCGTTATTGACTGGGATAGAAGATACCGCATAATGAGGCTGCATACTGCTGCACACATATTATCAGCTATAATGTACCGGGACTACAATGCACTCATAACTGGGGGACACATATACCCAGACTACGCCTACGATGACTATAGCTTAGAAGAATACAAGCCAGAAATATTCCAAGAAGCCGTTAGGAAAGCCAATGAAATCGTAAAGCAGGGAATAGAAGTAAAAATCTACTGGCTAAAACGCGAAGAAGCCCTAAAAATACCGGGAATAGTTAAACTCGCTTCACGCATGCCTCCAGAAGTAGAAGAGCTTAGAATAGTTGAGATACCTGGAGTAGATGTACAAGCCGATGGGGGACCTCATGTAGGGAATACGAGAGAGATAGGAGAAATAGTCTTCATAAAAGCACAGAATAAGGGTAAGAAGAAGAAAAGACTCTACTTTACAGTAAAACCATAGTATTTGTATTAACCCTGTATTCCCGGGACTATTTTAGGAATTGCGAGTTTACTGCAACTATAACGGTGCTCGCCGACATTAATAGTGCTCCAGCCGCTGGTGGAAGTAGTATCCCATAGCCGTAGAGTATTCCCGCTGCTAATGGTATTGCTATAGAATTATACCCAGTAGCCCATAGTAGGTTTTCTCTTATCTTCTTATACGTACGGTCTGCTAAGTCTATTAGTGTTGGAATATCTCTTGGATCATTTCTAACTAGTACTATGTCGGCTGACTCTACTGCTATATCGGTTCCAGCTCCAATAGCTATACCAACGTCTGCTTCAACTAGTGCTGGTGCATCATTTACGCCATCACCTACCATTGCAACGATTAATCCCTCACTCTTAATCTTACGTATGATTTCCGCCTTCTCGTGTGGGAGTACTTCAGCATAGAATTCATCTAATCTTAGTTTGCTCGTAACCCATCGAGCTACTTTAGAGTTATCACCTGTTAATAATATCGTTCTTATACCCCGTTCTCTTAGTTTCTCTACTGCTTCATATGCTTCAGGTCTTATCTCGTCTGCTAAAGCTATAGCAGCAACGGGTTTCCCATCCACTACTAAATATACTATAGTTTTACCCTGCTCTCTTAGCCCTACTAGGCTTGGACTATTTATTTCACCAAAGTGTTCTCTAATATACCCCGGCCCTACAACCATTACCTCCCTGCCTTTTATGATTCCTCTAACACCAGTCCCAGGTATTGATTTAAACTCGCTTACTGGGTATGATTTAATATTCTTCTTCTTAGCGTACTCTACTATACTCCTAGCTATTGGG
>CAZWTS010000083.1:0-6823 GCA_964637085.1 uncultured Desulfurococcales archaeon
CCTGATGCTAAGAGACCAGTTGACTGGGACTGGGATGTAGAAATAATTGAGAAAAATGATAAAGTGGTTCTCCTGGAAGCATTTCATCCTAGAGCTCTTTTAAAGCTCGTCATACTAGCACACTATAAGCAAAAAATAATAGAAATGGCTGTAGACTTTCTTTATCCGACGAAATTTATGAATAACGATGAGAAGCTACCCCTCTACTACGCATTACTAAAAGCAAACTTCGATGTACCACTAGTAAAAGCAAGCCTATGGGGAGATGAGGATAACGTAGTATTCCTAGTTGATTTAGACGCCCATACACTCGGTAAGGAAGAATTCAATCACGCATTAGAGCAACTATATTTTTCAGTAATGTTCTTTGCTGAGTCTATGGGGCTGGAAGACGAGATAATGGCCCAATACTATGAAAATGTTTTGGAGGCATTAAAGGATCGAATGGATAAAGGTGAATCACCAGAACAATTAGTAGAGTATCTCGTAAGAGAAGTAGGTGTGCCTAGACATAAAGCCATGGAGATAATAAGAGAGGTAAGAGTTCTCGCGAGCAAGGAAGGGGAGAAAGAAAGATCAACACTCGTAATGTAGTTTTACTAAGGATAAGATTATTTTTATGAAAATAACTTCAACCCGATAGCAATATATTTTTCTTCCTCCAAGTCTTTTTCTAGGAAATACGTTCATTTAACTCGTACTAGCTTCCACACTTGATAACATGTAGGTATGGTTCTAGGTGGGGGTCTTGTACGGCTATAACGGTAGGATACTTAGGGTAAACTTATCGAAGGAGAAGATAATAGTTGAAGAACTAAGCGAAGAATACTATAGGGCTTTCCTCGGAGGTAAGGGGCTTGGAACACTAATATTGTACAAGGAGGTTCCACCGGGAACTAAGCCGTTAAGCCCCAGCAATAAGATAGTCTTCGCCGCTGGAGGTTTATCCGGGCTCGTACCAGGCGCACGTAAAGTCGCTGTTGTATCTAAGAGCCCTGAGACGAGGCTAATACATGACAGTTACGCTGGCGATGCTTTTGGACCCATGCTTAAGAGAGCCGGGTTTGACGCAATAGTAGTTGAGGGTGCTAGTAAGGATCCAGTATATCTCTGGGTACATAATGGTGAAGCCGAGATAAGAGACGCTACACACCTCTGGGGTAAAACCGTTAGCAAAGCCACGAAGAAGATAATAGAGGAAACAGATCCCAATGCTAGTGTAGCTACAATAGGCCCAGCTGGAGAAAACCTTGTACGAATAGCATGCATTATCTTCGACTATACACGTGCAGCTGGACGCGGCGGGCTGGGAGCAGTTATGGGTTCGAAGAAGCTTAAAGCAATAGCAGTTATGGGTAGACATAACCCTCCAGTACTCCATCCCGAGAAGCTGGAGGAATTGTTTAAGAAATACTATGAAGAATACGCTACAAGCCCCTCAACCGAGGGTACGAGGAAGTATGGAACAAATGATGGTCTAAGAATTTCTGGTAGCCTTGGTATGAGCCCCTCCTACAACTATAATAAACCCTATATTCCCGAAGAACTCGCTTCAAAACTAGCAGGAGAAGAAGTATTAAAGAGGCTTATACCAGACTATAAGCCCCCCGAAAAGGTTAGATCTACTCCATGCCCCATTAAGTGTTCTAAGCATATAAGGTTCAAGTATAAGGATAGAGAATACACGGTTAAACCCGAATACGAGAATCTTGCAATGCTTGGAGCTGCTACTGGTGTCTTCGACTTCGATGCAGTAGCTTATTACAACTACCTTGTAAACGAGTACGGGTTAGATAGTATTGCTACCGGGAACACTATTGCATGGCTACTAGAACTAGTTGAGAAAAGACTCGTTGGAATAGAAGAACTAGACGGCTTGGAAGTCAAGGGATTCGGGGATAAAGAGGCGGTAGAGAAACTAATAGAGATGATAGCCTATAAGCGTGGAATAGGAGCAATACTATCTGAAGGAGTAGCAAGAGCATCAAGAATCCTTGGAAGAGGATGGGAGCTAGCAGTACATGTTAAGGGGCTAGAAGCACCAGCATGGGATCCACGTGGGAGGAGAACTTATGCTCTAAGCTATGCTACAGCAGATGTAGGAGCAAGCCATCTAAGAGGATGGCCTCACCCACACATGCCCCCCAATGCTGGCCCCGCTAAAGACCTTGTACCAAGCCTTATAGAAAACCGTGACCGGGATAGTGTCTTCGACCACCTCGGAGTATGTAAGTTCATACCCTATGGTCTCGAAGACTTATCGCTCTTATTGAACACTATAACTGGATGGAATACTACCCCAGAGACCCTTAGAGAAGTAAGTGCGAGAACTGAGGCTTTAGCAAGAATACACGGAGTACTAGACTGGTTAACACCACCCCTAGATGATACAATACCGCCTAAATGGTGGATACCCGAACCAGATGGGCCAGCAAAAGACAATAAAGCCTTCATAGACGAACAAGACTTTCTAGAAGCTAGGAGAACCTACTACGAGCTCCGCGGATGGCATCCAATATACGGGGTTCCCCTTCCAGAAACCTTAGAGAAGCTCTGGTTAGAATGGGTTAGAGGAGATGCAGAAAAAGCACTAGCACTATTAGAGAAGAGATTAGAACCTATACTATGATTTCTATGTGTAAAAACAATAATCTAGGCATATTTGTTAAAATCACCATTCCTCCCATTCTTCTTCCTCTTCTTCCTCTTCCTCCCACCATTCCTCTTCTTCTTCCTCTTCTTCCTCCCATTCTTCTTCTTCCCACTCCTCTTCCCATTCCTCTTCTTCGAATAGGATCATTTCGAGAAACACCTCTCTTCTAAGCAGGTCTCTACTTCATAGGCTTATGTGCAACGGTATTTAAACGGTTAGGTTCATGGGTACAACGGCTATGATTATAAGTTATGTGGGAAAAACCTTGCTTCTATTATTATGGAAAAAGTGGTTCTAGTGGAACCAGACTTAGATTTTACTCTTCTCCTATACTCTTATCTTTAAGGCCTGTAATGTATTCGAGGATTGTTTTAGCGTATCCCGCTATGGTGTCGTCTTCTGATTTCAATAGTCTTGCTATTTTATCAGCGTTTTCTAATAGCTTCTTTGGTGCTTTTGCTCCAAGCTTCTTTACCGTTACTAGTAGTTCTATTAGCTGGTCTCTATTCCTAATCTTATCAACTAGTCCCACTATATCGTTGAAATAATCTAATAGTAGTTCTGGTTCTCTTTCAGCTATAACCGATAAAGCGTGGATGGCAAAGGCTTTTATCTCACCAGGGTCTCGGTGGGCTAGGTCTACTAGTTTCCCAATAATGTTTTCTAGGGCTCTTGGATTAGTGTCAGCGTAGGCTGCGAGGAGGCCAGTAGCCCATAACCGTGTATCAGGGTCCTTATCATCTAATAGCTTCTTAATAGTATCTAGTACTGGTTCTATAACAGTTGGGTCGGCTAGAACTATATTGTTTAAAGCCCATAGACTAGTTTTCCTAACATCACTACTCTCGTCTTCAACGAGTTTCAATAACTTGTCCTTGAATTCGAGGATTTTTACTGGGTGCTTATTACCTACTAGGCCTAGAATAGTTGCAGCTGTTGCCCTAATCATATCGTTCTCGTGTTCTAGGAATCCAGCTAGCTTGTCGAGGAAGGGTATTAGTGGTTCGGGGTTAGAAGCCGCTATAAGTCCTAGCACATAGAGTACGGCTAATTGTAGGTTAGCATCCTTGGTGTCAAGTAATTCTATTATTTTCTTAACATGTTTTACTAGTAGAGCTGGATTCTTTTTCGCTAGAACCGCTAGCACCCTCATAGTGTTTACTTGATCCTCGACGCTCATTTTCGAAGCATACTCTAATAGTACTGGAACAATATTCTCCATCGCCTCGGGCATACGGTCAGCTAAGTATTCTAGAGCAAAGAGTGTAGGAGTAACTCTCTCCTCTCCCAGCTTCTTCTCCAAGTATTCTGCAAGCCAGCGTCCATCGCGTCTCGCGAGTTCACCTACAATTCTACCAGCAATTAATGCTAGTTCACGGTCTCTTCCTGCGAGTATATCTAGTACTATTGGTAGGAATAACTCGCTATCCTTACCCATTAATCCAGCAACACTTAATGCGGCAAGAGCATATTTCCTACTAACTCTATCACTACTCCTTAAAGCCTCTACTAGCCTCCGGAGTATGCGTTCACGTGCACCAGGGATTCTCGCTAGATAGCCTAGTGATGCTAGTGCTATACTCTTTACCTCTGGGTCATGGTTTTTCGATAAATCCTCTATTATATCCAAGTACTTTAACACGTACTCTGGTTTCCGCTCCGCAATACTGTTTAGAGCGCTAACAACATTCAATCTAACACTACGTGCCCTATCATCAACGAGTTCTATGAGCTCGCTTATGAGTTCCTTAACGTATTCTGGTTTACGTGTACCAAGTACGCCTACGAATCTAGCAGCATAGCTTCTCACTCCTTCATCGGGGTCTCTTAGTAATTCTACTACTTTATTTAGATATGGTAGTACTTTACTGGGTGCTGCGAAAGCTATAGCTGATAAAGCTATAAGAGCACTAGACCTCACAAAAGCGTCAGGGTCATCTAGGTACTTTGCTATAACTGATACTAGTTTCTCTGTTTCCTCGGGGAGGCTTTCAGCTAAGCTTCCAAGGAATCCGAGAGCATAGGCTCTTAGACTCGGGTCTTTGGATTCGAGGAGTTTTACAACCCTACTAATAACGTCTTTTACCTTCTCGCCGTCTAGTTCAGCGATAAAGGATAGAGCTAGTAGTGCTCTCTTAACGACTTCTACGTCTCTGTCATAGAGTAGCTTCTTAATATGGGGTATTAGGGCGTCAACTGTTTCAGTAGTACGAGTAGCCATAATGATTCCAGAAACGATACCACATAGCCCCGATCTAACCTTGGGGTCGGGGTCTTCTACGAATCTACTAAGTCTTTCAACAAGGTCTTCTACGTTTGGTGTTGCTAGAAAAGCCATTACTTGTCCAGCCCGCTGCGACAATACTTCGTCTGGTTCTTCAACCGCTTTTAATAGTAGTCTTAATACTTCGTCGTCCTCCATTGCTTTACGTGCTACTTCATCGAATCTATTAGAATATAGAAGTGATTTAAGTGTTTCATAATCCAATCTATATAACACCGTTTAACATAGGGATTCTAGGCTAGAAGAGTTCGCGTGGTAGAAAAACTTTTCCACGAATACCTAAAAATTTAAATTACTAGTCTATAAAATTGTATTTTTGGTTAAAACTTCTAGTAGAGGAAAGTTAAGATTTCTTCCACACTATAACCTATAGCTTCTAATACCCCGGAATAACCCACGATGCCCTCTAGTAAGAGTTTCTTACCGTCCTCTACGCTTAGACCCCTTGATCTAAGATAGAATAACTGGTCTTCTTCTATGCTCATTACAGCAGTTGAATGCCGGGCTTGCGAGACTCTACCAGTCTGTATCTCTAGCATGGGTACTGAGTACCCTCTACCATTATCTGATAGTATTGATACTAGACTATCAATACTCGTAGAAGACCATGGTGCTCTAGGGGTTACTCGAGCAACACCTCTATGCACTAGTAGTCCATTGCCAAGTACTACTCCCCTAACGAGTACTGTGCTCTTAGTCTCTGCTGCACCGTGGACTATGTTGGTTATAGAGTCTATCCTCCCCTCACCCGCAATGAAGCTCCCATAGAGTTCTATGCCTCCACGCTGCCCTAATAGCTCGTAATCTTCCCTATAATGAGACATTTCTCCGGCAAGACCCAGTATTCTAGCCTCTATACTAGCGTTTCCCGAAACAAGTATCTTCTTATAATGATATATTGGAGCAGATCCGTGTAGTAGAATGGTATAGAATTCTACATTGGAGTCTTCGGCTACTTTTCCCTCGACTATTATGGTCTTAGGGTTCCCGCGGGAACAGTCTAGAAGGAATAATTTAATCCTACTATTAGCTCCTATATCAAGTACTACGTGGTGGGCTAGGAAACCATTACCAGCTGGCGATACTATTACAACTGGTTCATTAATTACCGTGTTTGGCGGAATAGTTATCCTTACCCCACTCATAAGTCTCGCAAAGTGTATTGCCTGTATCCTAGACTCTATTCTAACTAGGGACTCGAAGCCTTCTACTAAACCCTCTACGATAACTCTATTATTGTTTCCAGTAACAAGGTAATCATTTACTCCTAATACTATGCGTAACCCATTACCTACTTCTATTGGTGGCGTAAGGATTCTAGTGGCTTTAGGAGCTACTAATATGTCGTTGAATTTCCTCCAATCAGTATAGTATTTTACTGTAGGGGAATCCCTAACATACTGGTATGGTAGTTTTTCAATAAGCTCCAAATACTTTTCCCTCAACAATGTCCTTCTTCACCCCACTCCTCCAATCCTACTGAACTCGAGCTGAATTACCTTGTTCAATACGTTAGCGAACTCGAAGGGTAATTCTATCATTATCTCATCTAGGAATCCAAGTACTATAATGCTCTTTGCCTCATCTTCACTCAAGCCTCTTGACTGGAGGTAGAATAACTGGTCTTCTCCGAGCCTACCAGTAGTTGCTTCGTGGGTTACATGAGCTGTTGGTTCTTCTACCTGATTGTGCGGGTAAGTATATGCCATTGAGTCATCATCTAGTATTAGTGAATCACATTCCACGTGGGCTTGAGCGTAGCGTGCTCCACGGTTAATGCGTACTAGTCCGCGGTAAATGTTTACTCCACCGTCAACGCTTATACTCTTACTTATAACACGGCTACGTGTTTCTGGTGCGGCATGTATCATTTTAGAGCCGCCGTC
>CAZWTS010000084.1:0-2681 GCA_964637085.1 uncultured Desulfurococcales archaeon
CAAATTAATTTCTTTTAAGATACGTAAAGATGTAGTAAAATAGTAGTATAGATAGTGATTTATGGTTAGACCTGAGTCGTTATTGTTTGCTTTTCTCCTCTAATTTCCTTACTTCTATCTTTACGTACCCTGCACCCTGGGATTTAAATCCGCCAAGTCTTCTAATTGATTTGAGCCTTTCTACTATTAGTTCATTTATTATTCTTTCCTGGTCTCTCCATTCTGGATTCTTTTTGAGCCATAGGTCTCCTAGTGTTAGGCCCTTTAATGGTCTAGGCTCTCCAAGCTTCCAGCCTTTTATCGGATCCTCTAGTAGTATTCGGAGTATACCTCGGAATTCCGTGCCTTCAGGAACGACCTGGTATGTCCTATAGGTTCCATAGACTCCTGTAGCTACCGTTCCTGTAACCCGGTCTATTCTTAAAGCAGGTAGTTCATAGGGCGATACATCAGCATACAAGAATGGTACTGTTACAAACCCGATTAGCCCTTGTGCTCCGAGAAGATAGCACACGGGGCATATATAGTGCAGACCAGTATCTCTCTCCTCTGGAGCCCAGTGCTCAACATTATCAAACTTTATTACATGTTTGCATCTGAGATTATTTTGGCTGCGAGGAGCACATGGATAGTGACAACCCGTTCCCTTATACTTGCCTTTACGGATTAACTCCATTTCATCGGGAGTAATTGTTTGGGGGGTAGCTGGTAGACATGGCTTCATACCTGGTTTATCAGAATAGTTTTCTATGAGGTATCTCTCTATGGCTTCTCTTAGGGCACCTTTAAGGGTTGTGCCCGGTATGACAACACGGTTTCCAATCATTATTATTGGCTGATCTATGGATGTAAAGGGATCTTTCTTCCTGCCTACACGGAATGGAGACTCTGTTGTGAGAATAATCTCATACTTGACATATTTTACACTCATCGGTATCTCCTCCTCATCCTAGCTATTATATCTAGGTTCCTAATTATATACGCCCCTATCTGACGGGGAATACGTGAATCTTCAATAAGGCTTAAGATATTTAAGAGCATTTGAAGCTTGTATCGTTCCTGGTTGTTTCTTGCCCTCTCGATTTTCCTCCTGAGATATATCTCCGCAACCGTATACCCGTATTTTTCGTATATTTCAGCAAGATCGTTCAACTCTCTTGAAGAAAACTGTAGGCTCCCTAACCGTCTGTCTCGGGCTATCCTTTCAACAAGGGAGTCTATACTACTCATACCCCATCTCACATGAAGTATTTCTCCAGGCTTACATATAAGTATAGAGGGACCAATTACTACAGAACCTTCCTTTAAAGATAATTCATAATATCCAGTTGTAGGTGATGTAGGATAGAACATGTAGCAGTAGATGGGTTTTATTATCTTGCGTATACCAAATAATCCTTTGTATACCTCTTCACGAAACGGTAGCCGAGTGGCTAGCTCTGGTATGCCTCCCTCGCTAAGAATTCTACTAGCCTCTCCTATACTCTTTCTCAGCTCACTAGCTTCTATGACTCGCACTAGCTTTAGATGTGATTCTCCAAACCCTTTAGTAGCTAAAGCACCTATGCGTAAAAAGAGTTCTTCAGGCAAGTCTATTGGAGATGCAACGTATACTCGTGCTCGTACATCTGTTAATACCTCTGCTATTAAAGGTATCTTGCTTCTACCTGCTACCTTATCCTGGGGCGAATAAACAAAGAAATCAACGTTAAACCTTTCAATAATGCCGACAGCGTGTATATATTGAATCCCTAGCTCAGCTCTTAGAGCGCCAGTAATCTGGCTATAGCGGAGTACCTTGGAGGAGGGACGGAAAACTCCTCCTTTAAACCGCTCCCCAAGAATCATAGCAGGAGATTCCAGCAAGTACTCATAGAGTAGCCCTCGATATGCTTTTTCAAGCACCTCAAAAGGCTTCACGAGCTATCACCTCTCAAACTCCAATAGCATTCTTAAAAGCTGCAAGTTAACGCTCCTTGGTACACGCTTAAGGTGTTTTATGAGTTTAACATTCGCCAATAGCTTACTATACTCAGCCATCTCTATCGCCTTATAAAGTACCCGTTTTCTCCTAGAAACTCCTCGTGAGCGATAGAAGCGCAAAGTAGCATCAAGCTCCCTATACGTTACTTCAACAATACCTCTCCTATGGGCATGTAGCAGGAATTCCCTCCTCATACTGGATAGAATGCGCCAATGCTCGTGAAACGGGTACTTTACATGCGATATCGAGATTCCGAACCTTATAGGCTCAGCGTCTCCTAGGGTAACAAGTCTAGGGAAATACTCCCCTAAAAGACGATTATAGCCTTCTATTAAAGAAACAACACTAGATAATTTTTCTATTTTCACTACATAGAAGGAATTATCTAACATTTCAATATTCTCTTCAGGAAATATATTCGAAACTTCTCTACCAATAGCTTTAACGAATTCATCATAGTCCCATAGGAATTCCTGTAACAATGTTGGCGAGACTAAACCCTCCTCTTCCTCAATCTCATTAACTATTCTATCGGCATCCCTAATACCCAACCCTAATAGATATCCGATATAGAGTTTCACCAGCGCGTTCTCTAGAGCCTCCATGTCTAGATTTATGCGTACCCATGATACTGTACCCTCGCTCCATTTAGCCAGCTTGTATAACCTCTTGGAAGGGTGTGTTCTAACGCGATAGC
>CAZWTS010000085.1:0-3452 GCA_964637085.1 uncultured Desulfurococcales archaeon
ATAGCTGAATCTGACTAGTCTTTATCGCATAAATGTGCGACTACAGAGAGGAAAATATCGGTAAGAACACACCTCCCTTTAAACTTAGTTAAAATTCTCACAATAAGTGACTAGGAGAAATGACGCCAAAAATTGATTCAAGCTTATTGCCTCAGTCGACTCAGAAGAATAAAAGTAGTACATTCATGCATATTTCATACTGATTATTATAGTTGTTGATATCATTTTGGATATGCTGTTTGGTTTACATGCATATGGTTAATATGTACTATTTACATATCAGCGCGTTCTCACACGGCGGAGGTCCGGGGTTCAAGTCCCCGCGGGCCCACCAAACATGGCATGTATTTTTATTTAACTATCCGATTGATGTAGCACTTAGTAAAGTCATATAACGTAGTTTTATTAAGTAGAGATATGCACCCGTGCGAAAAATAACAACTAATAGCGCTCACGGGGCGAGAGCTCCTCATCGGAATCTTGAATCCTCGGCTCGGCTGGAAGACCTTCATCGCATAATATTTTAATCAATATTTCCGTATTTATTAATTATCTATTTTGAGCGATCCGCTATCTTAATAAGTAGTAGTTCAGATAAATTTGTTGACCGGGTTCCCTGGGGTGACTGAGCCGGAGGGGCTCTGTGTGAACCCCAGGATCCGGCTCCCCCTGGTTGTTATTTCTTGAATTCCACTATGATTATTCCTTCATCGACACGTGTACTTGTTTTTATACCTAGTTGTTCTGCGGCTCTTTCTAACATTAATGCAATTGCTTCTAATACTTTCCTATTTGTCTTTGATGTTATACAGGTTATTCTTGTTGTATCTTTTTTCTCTTCAATTGTTAAGTCACCTATACCGGATAGGAGTAGTAATGATGTATCTTTTAATGCACGTATTTTATCTATATCCCTAATCTTTAGTATGAGGCCTAATCTTCTACCAGTTGCTTCCCACTTGTTTATGTTTGGACTACCTACATCTTCTATGGGAATAAGTGTTAATCCGACTGTTTTAGCATACTTAAGTATTATTTGCTCATGTAATGCTTGATCCGGATTAATACCGTGTTTCTCTGCAACAATTGATGCTGTTAAAAGTCTTCTTAAATAGCTTGAGAGACTCATACCCTTCCTTCTAGCTATATTTCCTATTTCTATTACTAGGTTCTCGTCTAATGCTATTGTTTTACGTCTTTTAATCATAAATATCACGCTTTTTCAGTAAACTTCAATATTCCTAATCCTTCATCTATTTTTACTTCACGGATATCATAACCTAACCCCACTATAACGCCGCTTATTAAAGTCATTAGTGCAGATACTCCATTTCTATTTCGAGCCAGTGCTACTATTGTCAATGTGTACTCGGATTCGTTGTTTGACAACAGAATCTCACCTGCATCCATAACCACTGGTTTTAAGTATGAAATTATGTCTTTTGCTGACCGTATGCCTTGTGCTCTCATCATTGATGCTATTAGTTTTCCAGCTTTAAACCATTCATTTCTTAATTCATCATTATCATTATCTATTTTGTTTAGTATAGATACTGGTATGAGCGTGAAGCCTAGTCTCTTCATTTCTAATAATAGTAGATACTCATTAATTGCTTGTGAGATAGGCATACCTCCTCTTGTATACACTTTCGTTCCTTCAGACAGGAGTTCTTCAACAATTTTTCTTACTGGTTTTCCTATTCGGTCAGCTAGGGCTACTATCTCGTCTATTACATCCTCTGATACGGGAATAAGCTTTGCTCCACGCTTCTTCGGCAAAATCCTGTTACCTCAGGAGAAATAGGGTTATAGATGTAGAAGAATTTTAGGGTGCTGGAAAACATTTGAAAAAAAGTTTTGATTTAAAGATATTATGTTTTAACCTGATATTTTCTTAAATACTAATATTAATACTACTATTGCTATTAGTAACGCTATTATCGCTACAGCCAGGGTTGCATAAAGCGTTGATGTTAGTGCATCGATTGACTGTTTTAGTACATTGATATTGTTGTTCATATCTTCTGTTAGTTTTGCTACATCACTCCTGAGGTTTCCTAGGTCGGATGATAATGTATTTAACCCGGCTTGTAGTGCCTTAATGTTCGCATCAAGTGTAGCTGCTAAGCTACTTACATTTGCCTTAAGAGTCGCTATCTCATTGGCCATGTCTCCTAGACGCGTGTTAACTTGGTTTGCTAAATCATTTAGTGCTGTTGATAATTCATTGATACTCTTTGTTAATGCGTCAAGTCTACCGTTTATTACTGTGATACTTGCATTTAATGCTGAAACCTCAATGGAGAGTCTATCGGTTGTGAACTTTAAGTCGTTTACGGCTGTACGTAATTCTTTTACTGAGTCCTCTAAAGTCTTTACTGTAGATTCTAATGTTGATAATCTTATACTTACCTCTCCTAATGCTAATTGTAGATCCATTACCTTGCTCTTTAAGTCATCTACTGTACTCTTAATGTCACTTACTGTGCTCTCGAGATCGGAGATCCTGGAACCATAGTCTACTAGTATATACATGTCCTTAGATACTGATACTGTCATGTTCTGCCATGTCGCCTTTACCACCAATGTGCTCTGCCTATCTAGTCCTAGTACTGGTACTGAACCCTCACCTACATAGTATCCGCTTTCTGTATCATAGGACAAGGTAAATGTAGTCTTTTCTAGATCCTCTGTTGGCGGAACTATGCATACTTTTACTGCTGCATCTGTTACTTCTTCGCCTCCATAAGTCACCTTTGCAACTACTTTTATCATTTCACCTTCTCTTACAACTCCTAGAAACGGCGCCTCTGACGATCCGGGTTTGTAGTGCGTTATCGATATTATTTGTATGTCTAGGGCCTTGAACTGTAACACTATGTCCTTAGTGTAAACTCCCGGTGTCGAGAGATCCACTGCTTCTTCGTAAGGCGTGTAACCCTCTTTGGTTACCTTTAGTACATATACTCCTGGGTTCACCTCAAGAGAATATGTTCCATCAGCAGCTGTTGTGGTTGATTTGACTACCTCGCCATTTAATAGTATTGCAACTGTCGCACCTTCTACCGGCTGTCCGGAACTGTCCACTACCTTGCCGTTAAGGACAGCAACTACTGGAGCAAAGTCTACTGTTAGTGAAACTTTATCACCCGTTGTTGAATCGTATACGGTTATAGTGTATGTACCATACTTTACTAAGGCTGTTGGTTCTTCTGGGAATGCATATAGTATTTTATGGAATTCACCATTGGCATCCGTTTTCACTTGATCAACTACCACTAGTTGGCCGTCCGGATTTGTCATAATAAATGTCACAACGGTATTTGGTGATGCAGTACCATTTATCTTTACAACATCGCCAGGGTGATATATGGGCTTGTCAGTTGTTACTGTTAATGCTTGTGCTGCTATTGGTAACGCTAGTAAGCCTGCTACTACTACTATTATTGCCA
>CAZWTS010000086.1:0-3024 GCA_964637085.1 uncultured Desulfurococcales archaeon
AACATTAATAGGAATTGATAAGGTATAGCAACCTCCATAGCCTGTAACTGGTACACTAATACCTCTACGCCCGAAAATATTAGCGAACCTAAGAGTATTGGTATCGGACTCCATTTCCCAAATAGTGTTAAAGCAATAGAAATCCATCCCCTTCCACTAACAATGTAGTCGGTAAAGGTTCCAGTAAAAGCTAGTACAAGGTATCCCCCAGCTAAGGCCATTAACATAGCACCTACTACAACTGTAGCATATCTTACAAGGAATACATTTATCCCTAGTGTATCTGCAGCTCTAGGGTTCTCACCTACAGCTCTAATAGCTAGTCCAAGAGTAGTCCTAAACAATATGTAGTGAAGGACTATCGCAATAAATATAGTAATATATACTAGTATGTTTTGTTTAAATAGTATTTCTCCTATGATGGGTATACTACTTAAGCCTGGAATATCTATTGGTGGTAGTACTGGTATTCTAGGAGGAGTTAAAGTGACACCGATAACTACCTTGTAGAGCAGGCTTCCGAGCCCAGAAGCAAATATAAACAATGTTATGCCTATAATGAATTGATTGAGTTTTAGAGTAATAGTAAGATAACCGTATAGAAGCCCCATTAAAGCACCTATAGCAAGAGCAGAAAGCACGCCAAAGAATGCATTACCAGTAATAAAAGTGACCAGAAATGTAGTTGAAGCCCCTAGCAACATTAAGCCTTCAGCTGAGATGTTAAAGACGCCTGATCTACCACCAATCATTATACCGAGACTTGTTAGCGTATAAGGTACCATTAATACTAACAGATATTTTAAAGCGGGAATAATGATATCGAGCATTATTATCGCCTCCTTCTTATAACCTCTGCTATGAGGACAAAGATGAGAATTAACGATTCAATGATTAACGATAACTCTATTGGGACTCCCTGAGTTCTCTGGAGAGCACTAGTACCAACTTCTATCATAGATATGAAGAAGGATAGTATTAGTAATGCTAATGGGTTACCTTTACCCATTAATGCAATTAATATTCCCAGAGGCGCGTAGTTCGATTGCATTCCCTCTATGAGCCTATAATGGAGTCCCGTTACTTCTATTGCTCCGGCTAGCCCTGCTACTGCTCCACCGATAACTAGAGATAATGGTGCTAGTATCCTAACATTTATTCCGAATACCCTAGCAGCTCTAGGATTGGAACCGGCAGCTCTCATTTCATAACCAGTGAGGGTCCAGAAGACAAGTACGTATACACCTATAGCTATTAGAATACTTATTATTACACCCGAATGTATTGACGGTCTCTCAACTATAAGTGGAAGATAACTTGTTGGAGCAAGTGGAATTGTCATTGGATGACCGGGAACAACATCCCGCCAAGGACCTGTTGCTATATAATCGACTAGATAGAATGCAATAAAGTTCATTAATATTGTTGCTATAATCTCGTTTACATTAAACTTGTAGAGGAGGAAAGCAGGTATTAGTGCCCATAGTGCTCCAAAGAGTGCTCCGAGAATAAGGGCAAGTAGCACATGTACGCCTGGTGGAAGACTTAAAGTTAACCCTATGATAGTTGCACCTATACCGCCAAGCAGAAATTGCCCTTCTATCCCAACATTGAATTTTCGTGCCATTAATGGAATGGAGAACGCAAGGCTAAGCATTAGTAAAGGTACGAATTTTAGAAGAGTTAATGCAATGCTATCTGCAGTTGAAAACGATGTAAGGAATATAGTTCTATAACTCAACAGTACATCATAACCAAGACCATACATGATAATGCCCGCTACAGCGAATGCTCCTATAATACCGATTACGTAGGGAATCAAGATATGATGTATTTTATTTAATTGGAATTGAAGAGACATAATATCACCTACTTGGATTGCCTCCTTAATCCAGCCATTAGTTCACCAATAACGTATTTATCAAACTCTCGACGCTCAAGAGTTCCTACAATTTCCCCCTTGTATATTACTGCAATTCTATCACTTATTAGTAAGAGTTCATCTAGATCTTCAGAAACATATAATATTGCTGAACCTTTATTTTTCAACTCTATTATTTTTCTAAGAACATACTCAGTTGTAGCTACGTCGAGTCCCCGGGTAATATTATGGGCGACAAGTATTCTTGGTTCTGTTAGGAAAGCTCTAGCTATCATTAGTTTCTGTATGTTTCCACCCGAGAGTCTGCCAGCAATACCTAGTTCGCTCGGTGTTTTTATCTCAAAATTCCTTATTGCCTCTCTAGACACTTTCCGGACTCTAAAGTAGTCTATTAGTATACGGTTTTTCAAGAACTTTTTATGGGAACCTAGTACTATGTTTTCCGCAACAGTAAGAGTAGGTAATATTCCATCATTTAATCTATCCTCGGGAATGTACGCTATATCCAAGTCATATATTTTACTAGCATCTAGATGCGTGGTATCTACTCCATTAATATATATCCTTCCTCGAACGGGCTTTCTTATACCTAGAATTGTTTCAACAAGCTCTCGTTGACCGTTTCCAGCTACACCAGCAATACCTAAAATCTCATGGTCATGTACTACGAGATTAATGTTTTTTAATAATTCTACGCCTTTATCGTCGACTACGTATACGTTTTCAATTTTTAGCAATTCTCTATTACCCGGCTTGGCTAATTTAATATTCTCTAATCCTTTAAATAGAATAGAGTCTTCAACGGATATGCGCTTGCCAACCATCATCTTAACAAGGGTTATTTCATCTGCTTCTCTTATATTAAGCGTACCAACAACTTTACCTAGGCGTAGCACAGTAATTCTATCAGCTACTTCTAATACTTCCCTAATCTTATGTGTTATAAATACTATACTGAGCCCCGCTTGAACCATTTCTCGAAGGGATTTCAGAAGATTATCAACTTCTTGAGGCGTTAGATTAGTAGTCGGCTCATCAAGTATTAGTAGCTTAGCACCACGATATAGTGCTTTAAGTATCTCAACTCTCTGTCTAACACCTACTGGTAGATCACGTATTTTTGCTTCAAGGTCTACGTATAG
>CAZWTS010000087.1:0-6455 GCA_964637085.1 uncultured Desulfurococcales archaeon
CTGATCTAGGAGCTAAGATAAGAGGTTTTGGAACAATAAACCCACTTGCCTTCGACTTAGACTCTCCACAAGAATTCCATATAAGTATTGATGAATACGAGAAACAATTGCGAATAATAAATGCATTAAAGCATATGGGATTCAATCCTACTTTTACATGCACTCCCTACTATATTAGAAGACCCAGTATGGGTGAACATCTTGCATGGGGAGAATCCAGTGCTGTTGCTTTCGCCAACATCTATTATGGTGCGAGAACAAATAAAGAGGGTGGACCGATAGCTCTCTTATCAGCAATAATTGGTCGCACATACTATAGCGGATTACACTTAACTGAGAATCGTATACCTAGAATACTCATTGAACCATTGTTTAAGATTACAAATACTGTTGAAGCCGGGCTACTAGGCTACTATGTAGGTAAAATATCTAAAGGTAAAGTAACTTACTTAAAAAACAATATTCAGTGGAAAGAGTCTTGGATTAAAGCATATGCAGCTGCTTTGGGGACAACGAGCGACAATCCATTAACGATAATAGAGAAAATATCTCCGGAAACCAAGTTATTCAATATAGAATACATTGAAGAAAAAATAGTAGTCACAAGGAAGGATCTAAAAGAAATATACCATGAACTTACAAGCAATGATACACGTGGCGAAGAAATATTCTTTCTCGGTTGCCCCCACCTAGGATTAGAAGAGCTACGAGAAATAGCAGGGAGCATAGCTGTCCTTCAAGACTATGGGGGCAAAGTGATCTTATCGACAAGTCGCTACGTCTATGCTAAAGCTGTTAGAGAAGGCATTATAAGTAAACTCGAAGAAAAAGGTATCAAAATAATAAAAGATACTTGTCCCATAGTATCACGATTATTCAAAGCTGGTAGTATAGTTAAGACAAGTTCAGTTAAAGCATCATTCTATTTAAGAAGGCTGAGGAACGTTAAAGTAGTATTGGATGAAAAACCGCGGTGACACCCTTGCTACCTAAAATTTTAAGGGCACAGCCAATAATATTTGATAAGGAAATAATAGAGGGTAAATCACTAGTATCGCCGACGCCGATATCACCTCTAGGCGACATAGATCCCAGAACTGGGAGAATAATTGATCCACAATCAAGTATTAGGGGGGAATCAGTTAAGGATAAGATACTAGTAGCACCATATTTCCGGGGGAGTACCGTAGGCTCATATATTCTATTTGCTTTATCCAAGTATAAAGTAGCACCTAAAGCAATAATTGTTGGAAGAATAGATCCAATGCTCGTAGCGGGATGTGTATTAGGAAACATACCATTAGTAGAACTAGAAGACTACGAGAAAATTCCTTCTAATGCCAAAATATTATTGGTAAAAATTAATGATGAGGTAGAAGTACGTGTCAAATAAGAAGGGGCTTCTCATAGCAATAGAAGGCATAGATGGTGCTGGTAAAACAACTCTCGCTAAGGGTATTGTTGAAGTATTAAGGAAACGGGGGTTAAAAACAGAATACACAATGGAGCCTACACGGGAGCTAATAGGAAACTTGATAAGAAGTTTACCGGAGGAATACCGAGACGGGAGAATTGAAGCATTATTGTATGCAGCTGATAGACTTCATCATTACGTGAAGTACATAAGGCCGAGGCTTGAAGCGGGCATAATAGTGGTTGTTGATAGATATGTACACTCATCAATAGCTTACCAAGGAGCCCTAGGTGCACCTATAGAATGGATAAGGACATTAAATAACCAGGTCAAGTATCCGGATATAGCATTCTATATAGACGTAAGCGTGGATCTAGCTCTAAATAGGATAAGTAATTCTGGTAGAAAGAAAACATTTTATGAGAAAAGAGAATTATTGTATAGGGTTAGAAGGATTTATCTAGAACTAGTAGAGAAAGGAGAGCTTATATTACTAGATGGAACTAAGGACATACATTCTCTAATCAACAAAGCTGTAAGTATAATAGTCGGTAAAATAGGAAGTACTTAGTCTTTCTTCTGACTAGTCTCGCCGATAACGCGCTTAATTCGCTCTATCCTTTCAATAGCGTCAAGAAACATCAGCATAACTCTTAAATCATCGCTTAACTCATTCCCGCTTTTACTATCAATACTAGTTCTTATTCTATCAAGTTGTCTTACAATAGTGCTTTCAAGAGCATCGAGGACACCAGCTACGGTAACACGTCCAAGTTCCTCATCAGTTTTAACAACGATAACTCTACCATGGACAGGGCATACAATTTCACCGCTCTTTAACTTAAACAAGGGGGAACCACACTTAGGACAAGTCTCAGATAGCATTATTGCTCCAGCTCTTAGAAGCTCGCTCATTTTCCTCAAAGCCTTCCTCTTTTCCTCTGGTGAAAGTTTCACGAGGCCATCACCGCGTAGTTGCTTACTGGTTCTTTATTGAACCCTACTGTACGTGTAGAAAATAAACATATTTAATACTATGAGCCTACTACTCTCCTAGAACTAGGAACAGAGTATACGTGGGTGAAAAACATGGCCTATGATAATGAAGCTAAAATAAAACAGGCAATACTCATGCTAATAAGAGTCATAAATGATACAAGCGTACCACGCAACATTAGAAGAGCGGCAACGGAAGCTATAAAAAGGCTCCAAGACCTAAGTCTAAGCCCTGGTGTGAGAGCTGCAAATGCAGTAGGCATTTTAGATGAAGTAAGTCAAGACCCTAATATGCCTACACATACAAGAATAGCTGTATGGAATGTTGTAACACTACTCGAAACAGTAAAGGATTAGCAGAAATGAAGTCGAACATAATAAAAGTTCGAGTAAGAGGAATCTATGCAACAGCTCTAACAAAAATTCTATTAGATAAAGGATTCATAATAGTACAAGCATCACCAATAATTAGACAGAGATTTAATATACCGGAGAATAATGTTGCACCAGATCTAACAATAAAAACTACCGATGATCCACATACATTGCTAGTAATAGGGTTTCCTCAGCAAGTAGATGAAACACTGAGAATACTTAGAGAAGAATTAAAATACATAGTTGTATGGGTTTCAAAGCTAGGCTTATATTCAACAGTGATAGGCAGAGTAATAGATAGACGTGGAGATGAATGTATAGTAAAACTTCCTTTTAACTTAACTGGTATACTAGGAAATTGTAACGATAAACCAGGCTCTATTATTCCAGTAGCTATAGCTAAAACAGCAACCAAGCCCAAAGAAAGGATAATGTTAACAAGAAATATTAGGGTAATAGGGTACTATGCGGCTCTAATTAAGGGATCTAATAGAATAACCATAAGCGAACACATAAGGGATCCCGAAAGGAAAGCAGAGCTCATAACTCTTTCATCTAATATTGTTAGAGAAGGTTACGGTGTGCACTGGAGAAGTAGTGCTGGTAGAGCTGAAATACAAGTATTATTAAGAGAACTAGAGGAATTAAAGAAGGAAATAAATAATATAATAGAAAAAGCTAGTAAGGCTAGTGAAGGAGAAATAGTATATGAGGGAGAAAAAATAGCACTAATAACAATAACAAGTCCAGCTAAACAAGTACTAGATACAATTAGAAGTGAAGTAGTAGCAACAATACCAGGGCACCACTCATATAAAGCTCTTGGAGGAGAGTTATCGAACATAGTGGACTATGCTGAAAAATTAGTAGAGAATGAATGGATAACACCTGAACACGCGGGAAAAGGAGTACTATATTATATTGCTGAAAAACTCAAGAACAATAAAAGAATAGAATTAATACACGTAAAACCAGATGGTACAGCGATAAGACTAACTCCGGGAAAACCCGAATCAGTAGTAGTAAAAAACAATCATATAATAGTTGAACTCAAGAGAATAATAAAAACACCAGGAGTATACGATGGTTTAAAAATAGAAAAAGAACCGGGAGACTACGACATAGTAAGAATAGACTCATCATCATGGACGATAATACACAAATACCATGATAGATACGGAAACTTAAAAGGAGAATACATAAACATAAACACTCCACCTGAAATAGGAGTAGACAAAATAATATACCAAGACCTAGCATTAGACATAGTTAAAAAACCCGACGGAACTATACAGTTAACGGACATAGAAGAATACGGGAAACTAGTAAGGGACGGCATAATAACCAAATACATTCATGAAAAAGTACTAGAAATATTAGAAGAATATGGTGTAAAAACAGAACAAATAGAGCAATTAAGTGAAGGAAAACACTAAAACCCCCACTCGAATCTTTAAGTAACACGCAAAGATACACTCACAAATAGGTGCGGGGGTGCCCGAGCCTGGTCAAAGGGGTCGGGCTGAGGACCCGATGGCGTAGGCCTGCGTGGGTTCAAATCCCACCCCCCGCACCACTCTTTCGTTTTACTAACTAGGATGAATCCATGTTCAAAAATATTAAAAACACCCAAATTAGATTATTATAGCGCGGCTTTACTGGGCCGGTAGCTCAGCCTGGAAGAGCGCTCGGCTTGCACCCGAGAGGCCCCGGGTTCAAATCCCGGCCGGTCCACCAACAATTCTTCTATCTGCGTGTTATTGTTCTCAATAATGTTTGTTTTGTTAGTATACGAAATAGTTTACTGGTGGGTTTGTTTTTCCTCTTTTTCAATTTAAACGATATTAGCTTTTAAGTCAGTACTACTTTATATATAATAGAGTACGGGTGTACACCTATGAGTATTCTAAGAAAGTATCTAGAGTATCCCGTAATCTATAAGGTTGCCATAGGATTTGTTCTAGGAATAATATTCGGTGGCATATTAAGTGCAGCTATTTCAGCCGGCTTCTTCGGTAAAGAAGCACTTGATACGTACTTGAAGCCGTGGGGCGACTTATTAGTAAGATTGCTGAAGATGATTGTAGCACCAATAATATTGTTCTCACTGATTGTTGGAGCAGCTAGTATTAGACCCTCGAAGCTGGGTAAAGTTGGTGTAAAAATAATAATCTATTATCTCGCTACTTCTGCACTTGCAGTAACGATAGGACTAATAATGGCTAACGTATTTAGACCTGGTGTAGGTTTACAACTAGCTGGTGAAGCCAAGGAAATAACAGTAAAACAAGCACCATCACTAGTACAAGTCTTATTAAATATCATACCGACCAACCCGTTTGCATCACTAAGCAATGGAACTGTACTACAAATAATATTCTTCGCTATTGTACTAGGCATAGCGTTAGCGTATCTAATGGATAGTAAAAACGAGAGAATAAAAGAATCAGCTACAACAGCCTTCAAAGTAGTTGATGGACTAGCTGAAGCAATATACAAGATAGTTAGAGGAATACTCCAATACATGCCCATAGGTGTCTTCGCACTAATAGCATATGTTGTAGCAATATTCGGGCCACGAGTACTAGGCCCACTAGCCATAGTAGTAGTAGCACTCTACGTCGGCTTATTCATACACATATTCCTAGTATACGGTGGAATATTATCGATATTCAAGATAAGTATAATAGACTTCCTAAAAGGAGCTAAAGAAGCAATGCTCACTGCCTTCGTAACAAGGAGTAGCTCTGGAACCCTACCAATAACAATGACTGTAGCAGAAGAAAAACTAGGAATCAAACGAGCAGTCTACGCCTTCACGCTTCCACTTGGAGCAACAATAAATATGGATGGAACAGCAATGTATCAGGCAATATGTACGGTTTTCGTAGCCAATGCTCTAGGAATACCGCTAACAATAGGTCAACAACTAGCTATAGTGATAACAGCCGTTCTAGCATCAATAGGAACAGCTGGAGTACCAGGAGCTGGAGCAATAATGTTAGCAATGGTATTAGAAGCAGTAGGACTCCCTCTAACAGACCCAGCAGTTGCAGCAGCCTACGGCATGATCCTTGGAATAGACGTAATACTAGACATGGGTAGAACAATGGTTAACGTAACCGGAGACCTAGTAGGAACACTAATAGTAGCAAAAACTGAAGGAGAAATAGATGAAACTAAAGCAGTCTGGGCTAAAAAGAAACAATAAATACAACACACTTTTTCCTATTCCAATTCAATCTACACAAAATAAGCTTCACAATAAGAAATAATAGAATAGTATGGGCCCGGGGGGATTCGAACCCCCGACCTCCCGGTTATCAGCCGGGCGCTCCACCAGGCTGAGCTACGGGCCCTCCACCTCCAGAAATATACAAACCAACTGGTTTAAAGCTCTTACACTCTAAACTGAACCCTTTCAGATGGGTTCTCCTCTTCATCCCCACCCAGGAGGAACGGGGGGTTAGACAATCCGCTGTTCATCACTACGAGCCCCTTTCCTGACCCTAAAACGCTACAATGGATCATCACACAGTAATACTCAGCCCGCCCATCGCATACATCGGGTCTCAGGGGGGCTTCCAGACCAGAGGCTAATCCACGATTATACTAGATTGTTACCAAGGCTAAAAAGACTATAAATACTCCAAAAACTAAAATATACTAT
>CAZWTS010000088.1:0-4056 GCA_964637085.1 uncultured Desulfurococcales archaeon
ACGACTATAACCCAGGTAAACCAGACAAACACGACAATACAAGCACAAACATATAATACATTCAACAACACTATTACGGCTTCAAACACTACAACCATAACCACTATAACGAGTAGTCAGCTACAGGAAAATACTCAGACAACTAGTAGTCAAGCAACTACATTTTCCACTCACACGTTTAGCCCTATAACTAGTAGTCCCCAGACCACTCAGACGACTATTGTTCCGGGCCAGAGTAGTAATGGTGTTGGGTTTTTTACTGCATTATCGCTTACTGTTAGCTTAGCTCTAGCTGATAGCGTTAACCCGTGTACGATATATCTCTATACTATATTATTGATAGCGGCTTCTATAGCTTCTATAGGAGTTGATAAGAAAGTTAATTATAAGAGAGTTATAGCCGTTGGCCTTGCTTTCGCATTAGCCGTTATGTTGGGCTACATACTCTTAGGGCTAGGCCTCATAACTTTTGTTTCAACTCTACCGAAAATATTCTTCACGATAATAGGTGTTGGATTCGGGCTATGGGTTATATACTCTGCCCTAACGGGAAGGGAGAGAGTTGCTGCTAAGAAGAGTATGGTTAGACTCCTACCCCGAGCCTCTAAGAGTATACTATTTAGTTTTGGACTAGGGCTTCTCGCAACATTTACATTATTACCGTGTAGTGCTGGACCCTACATAGTATTTGCTGGTATAGCATCACAGCTACCAGTAATCCAGGCTGCAACTCTACTAATAATATATAATCTCATATTCATATCACCACTAATAATAGTCTTAACTGCAATACTACTAGGTGTTTCGAGGCATAGTATTAGAGAATTCTTAATCAAACATAATAGGATATTATCAATAATAGCTGGCATACTCTTAATAGCTATAGCTATTTATGCCTCAATAATATAGTTTAGGATCCCATCTATCTTTACGTTATAATTTCTTTATCCTTTAAGGGTTATGCAACAATAATATATATAGCTTAGTATATACGTATATACGGAGATGTATATGACTACAAAGGGCATATATCTAAGAATAGACAAGGAGCTCCTAGAGGAATTCACTAAAGCAGCAGAACTCTACGGCATGAATAGGAGTGAAGCCATAAGAACTGCAATGAAAATATTCATTCAAGAAAAGAAACGCGGGAAAACCATGACTGCTAAAATGCGCGGCATAGTTAAAAGCAAACTCTCTCTACGCGAACTAGAAGAAGCCTACTTGGTGTCTAAATGAAAGTCTTCATAGACTCCTCTGTATTCCTACGATTATTACTCGATGAACCAGGTGCTGATAAAGCACAAGATATTCTCGAGAGAGTTGAAGGGAATAAGATTGTAGGTTTCATTACTCCACTAGTCTTGGAGGAAGTCTCATTCAAACTAATCTATGCTAAAATGAGTGAGCTCTTGAATACAAATAATATTTGGAGGATACGTGAAGCCCTAAGATACGATGAGGAGAAACGATGTAGGTGTATGGAAGTATTACAGGGCTTCTACGATTACATTGAATACCTCTATACAAGGGGTTTGCGAATAGAGCCTATAGTATACAATGACTGGACTCAATCATTGAGAATAATAAGGAATTACGGACTATTACCTGCCGATGCACTTCACCTAGCAGTTGCGGAGAGAGTAGGCGTTAAAACTATTGCATCCTTTGACGAAGACTTCAAATACGTTAAGGGGATAAAGGTTATACCATAAAAAGACTTATGTGGCTGTAAGAGATGATTAGAACAGTTATCATAGGCTTCGGTAATGTTGGTAGAGCGTTATTATTAGAACTAAATAATTATCCCGTGTTCCAGGTAGTCGGGATAGCTTCATCTCGTGGAGCCGTATTCTTAGAGGAGGATAAGGGTTTAAGAGAAGCACTAAGACTAGCTCGTGGGAAAATAAAGCTAGACCATCATGGAGGCTTCATAAGAGGCCTAGATGCTGTAAAACTAGCAGTTGAAGCCGATGCAGAACTAGCTTTTATCGCTATTCCCCCAAGCTATGAGACTGGTGAACCGAATCGCTCGCTATACTATGGATTACTAGATAATAATGTCTCTATTATTACTGCAGATAAAACCGTACTCGCGAGAGAATACGTTGAAGTAAAGAAGCGAGCTCAGGGTAGAGGCCTCTTCTTGGGGTATAGGGCTACTGTTGCAGCTGGAACACCAGTACTCGATGCTGCGAGGGGGTTGAGGGGTCGTAGGGTTGAGATTATTAGAGCCGTATTGAATGCTACAACAAACTATATATTATCACTCATAGAATCCGGGCTGAGCTATAGAGATGCAGTAGAGAAGACTATAGAGGAGGAATTAGCAGAACCAGATCCAAGAATAGATACGCATGGCTGGGATCCAGCTGCAAAACTAGCAATAACGGTTTCAGAGCTAGGAACCCCGTTATCAATCAATAGAATTGAGAGAATCCCCCTTGAAACCGTATCTGAGGAAGAAGTTCGATCCGCTATGGATAAGGGGTATCGCGTGAAATATGTAGCGGAAGCTTTCTTAAACGAGGAAAAATACATTGTCCACCCCATAAGAATAGAGATGAATAATAGACTAGCAAGCGTTAGCGGACATACAAACATAGTAGAATTTACAGTTGAAAACGAGAAAATATTTATAGAAGGCCCAGCAGGACCCGCGTGGAGAACAGCAAAGGTTATGGTTACTGATGCACTAGAATACTTAGGTTACCATAGGATAAGGGAATACTAGCAACTCTATAATCTCGTTTTTCAATGTTTTTTACCTATAATAATACTAGTTGTAGCTAACGCTATTATTGCCACTACAATTACTAGTAATACCCAATTACTGCTATTGTTTTCTTTGAATCCACTAGTACTATTCGTAGAGACAATAGTGTCTCCATTACTTGTTTGCAAACTAGTAGTATTAGGATATGTTATAGGTTCTACAACTGTAGTCGTAGGAGACCCTGTATCCTCTACTATAGGTATCGTAGACAATGTGCTCGTAGTAGTTGCTTCTACTTCAATATTGCTCGTTGCAATTATCGCTGGTTCTTCTTGCATAGGTGGTGTTAATGGTATTTGCTCGATAGGATAGCTCCAGCTGCACCCAATAGCGGTTTTTACTAATGCTCCCCCCGGTATCTCTTTCACGACTTCATAATATGGTTTCCACTCATTTTTGAAGTAAACAAGCCTACTATTCCATCCAGCAAATCCCATTCTCGATGCATCTATTATCGCTTTTATATCACTACTTGTGAGACCCTTTATTACTCCCATGTTAACTAGCCATTTTAATTCATACTCTAGGGTTCTCTTTAATAGGTCCTCACTTATACCTGGTAATGGTTTTATTGTTTGCTCTATTACCGTTCTATTAGTGAAGTTAATGTCTGAAGTATTGGCTACCTCCTCTAGTGGTTCCTTAAGGTATCTTAAAACTGTTTCATCGCTTATATTGTTGGTTATTTTTAGTGAAACATATATGAGCGTATTATTGCTGCTCGTATGTGTTATTACTAATGATGCCTCTATACTTGTATTATTTATTTTGCGGTAAAGTACTGCTTTAGCGGAATCGCTTAAAGATCCTGCTTTAATACTCCAATTGTATTCCTCTAATATTCTAAGTATATCCTTAGAGCTAACGTATTCGTCGATCATAGTCCTAGCCGTATAGATCCTTACAGTCTCGTTAACTACCGCTGTTTTCCCTTCCACTCTAATGGTAAGGTATTTTTCGGCTCCTTCTTTTAGGGATAGAGGTTGTAGTGAAGCAATAACTATTATATCTGATGGTGCTATATGACTTCTCCATAAGAAGACATTATCGCTTTTAATCCATACTATACCATGTATTTCTTCAAGTATACTTACATCGTATTTTAAGCCTGGCTTATTTAATACTACTTCTATAGAGTATAGATCGCTTGGATCGAAACATGCTTGAGCACCTAGACTCGCTGAGACCACTAACGATATTACTAGTATTATGGCTAAGGTACGTGGAATCATTTTCTCGAAACCTCCTTGCCCGCTACTAGTATACGATAATTTTAGTTC
>CAZWTS010000089.1:0-8006 GCA_964637085.1 uncultured Desulfurococcales archaeon
ACACTTAATATCACGATTAAAGGTGTCGGAAAAATAATAGTATCATATGACCCAGTAGACAAGTCATATAACCTTGACTTAGAGATAGTTAGCTCTAAGAAAAAAGTCGGCCTAGACACTATACTAGAGGTCATTGAGTCCCTCTTAAGACTAAGCTCGTAGACTCCCATTGAAACCAAGTATTTTTATTCCTACTTACAACGATAGTTTTTAGCCTAGGAAAACAACTATGTAATGGTTACGGATTTGTCTCTAGGAGACAGTAACAAGTATAAGCTAATAGCATTTGATTTAGACGGAGTTCTAGTTGAAGTAAAAAGTAGTTGGGAATTTATTCACGACTATTTTGGGGTCCCCAGAGAGGAGAGAACACGGAATTACCTAGACTATGTAAGTGGCAAGATAAGCTATGATGAATGGATCAAACGTGATGTGGCATTATGGAGTAAGGTTTTGGGTAGAAAACTAATGCGGGAAGACCTTTATGAAGCTATAAGTAAGATACCAGTAAACAGGGATACAGAATACGTTGTCAGAGAGCTTAAGAGGAAGGGTTTTATAGTTGGAATAATAAGCGCTGGAGTAGGCCAAGTAGCTGAAATGGTTGCATTAAAATATGGTTTTGATTTCTGGATAGCCAATCCCATAACCTTTACAGAAGAAGGAATAGTATCTGAAAACCAGAGAGCACGTATGCCACCTTATAGGAAACCGTTAACACTCTTATGGATAGCGAAGCGTTATGGTGTAAACGTGAATGCAACTATATATGTTGGTGACTCGGACTGGGACATAGGTGTTATCCGACTAGCGGGATGCGGTATAGCATATAATTGCTCAACTAGCTTAGAGAGGGAAGCAGATAAAAAAATAGACTTTATCAGAGATATAGTTTTCATTGTTGATGAATGCTAGATGACGACTTTAAGCGTAGTCTTCTAGTCTTTTTATCGTATTCCACTAGGACTTTACATGGAATAACTTGTTTTTCCGCCCCAGAGTATAGGTAGCCCCAAGTATCTATAACCTCTACACCATATTCTTGTTCTATTCTTCTAAGATATTTATTTAAATACTCGTATGTTATACTATCAGTAAGCCACGCATTAATTATAATATTCTCGCTAGAATTATATGTTGTCAATATTGTTAATGGAAACTCGGATAGCACCTCATAAAGCATTCTAGAAGGTAAATTTCTCACCTTTAGAGCAGTAAATAATACAGCATTAAACAACTTATAATAGGGAGCCCATGCAACCCTATAACCTTTTAGTAAGGGTTCTATCCTAGTAACAATACGCCTCCTAAGCTTACCCACTGTTATTCCGAGCTTCTCCGCAAGCTTCTTTGATGATATAAATGGATCCCTAGTTAACTCGCTCATGATTTTTAAATCTACTCTATTAACTCTAAATCTCTCGGGATATCTAATTGTTGTTTTATAACGTTCAAACGAGTTTTTACTTATATTGTTTAAGATCTCAAAGAGTTTATTCCATAAATCCTCTTTTTTGAGAGCATGGAAACTGCTATCTACATTATATTTCGTAAGCAACGGTTTGGGAAGTTGTGCTTCCTCTATTAGGTACATATTGAATACACTTATAGTTGAACTCAGGATAGAACTTATGTTTTTGAATTCTATGTCTAGCGGAACCATTAATAGGGTGAAATATCCTCTAGGAAATAATGGTTTACATTCTCTATCGAATATTTTATCTTTACTTAAAACCAGTATTATGCCTAGTTTTAGAAATCTTAGATTCATGCATGGTATTATTTCGAACTCCATTCTTTTTAATGTGTTTATGAATACGTATAGTTTATTATATGATATGTTTAGGGCTCTTGCAAGCCTACTTAACCCAATTACATTCGTATTATACAGTCTCTCCATTAAATCAAATAGTTCTCTGGTTTCCATTACGTTTTTGACCTTTATTCTAGGATTTTAACGTGTGGAAACCGTGCTTATAGATTTTATCACCGAGAAATCTCTTCTCGATTAGAAGAAACTTTATATTTGTACAGTATTAATAAAATAGCGACTTATGAAAAATATACAATGATATTTTGATCTATTGAGCTGTTTATTGTAACACTTAGTTTTTATTCCTAGAAAGTAGACTGTTTCAGCGGGACTGGTTAATGGTTGAAAACGTCTATAAAACCATGTATAGTATTGCTGATTTCATTATAGCCGCTACTAGAGAGATTAAGCGAGAGCAACTTGAGCGCATGATTGAGACTTTAACAAAAGTATATGGTAGACCTGATGTAAAGATTCTTGTTATGGGTGCTGGTAGGAGTGGTCTCGTAGGTAGGGCTTTCGCTATGCGTCTTCTCCATCTTGGTTATACTGTTTACGTGTTAGGAGAGACTATTGTTCCACGTATAGGGAAGGGAGATATAGTGGTAGCGATATCTGGTTCGGGTAGAACTAAACTAATAGTAACTGCTGCTGAGGCAGCAAAGCAGGTTGGTGCTACGGTTATAGCTATTACGAGTTATCCAGATAGCCCACTCGCCCGTATTGCTGATATCGTTGTAGAGGTTCCAGGTAGAACTAAGATCGCCCGCGAAGAAGACTATTTTGCTAGGCAGATTCTCGGTATCCACGAACCACTTGCCCCGCTCGGAACATTATTTGAGGATACTGTTATGGTTTTCCTGGATTCAGTTGTAGTAGAACTCATGAATAGGCTTGGTAAGACGGAAGAAGATTTACGTGCAGTTCACGCAAACATAGAGTTATGATGTGATTATCCATGCATGAATGGAGTCTTGCATCGGGAGTAGTCCTCACTTTGAGGAAGATTCTTGAAGAAAAGAAAGCTAAGGGTGTAAGGGAGGTTAAAGTAGTTGTTGGCGAGTTGTCTCAAATAGATAAGGATATTCTAAGGGACGCTATAGTGACTTTATCTGAAGAGGAATTAGGTTATAAGGTAAATGTTGTAATTGAGGAGGAAAAAGCTAGGCTTAAATGCAATACTTGTGGTTACGAGTTTGGATTCAATGAAGTCTTTGAACAGTTGAAGAGAATATTTTGCCCAGATCTAAAGCCTGGCGAGGAGTGCGAGAATCCCGTTCACTATGTACCCGAGCTAGTATCAACGTATATTCGTTGTCCTAGATGCGGTAGCCCTGATATAGAGATTATTGCTGGTAGGGGTGTTTGGATAAAATCAGTTATACTTGAACTAGAAGAAGGTGAGAAGAAATGAAAGAGTTCTTGGATCCCCGACTAGAAGCTATTAAGAAGCAGTTCTCTAACGTAGACTACGTCTTACTCGTAGGAAGCGGTAAAGGTGGCGTTGGTAAGAGTGTAACTGCTGCTACTATAGCGCTTCTCCTATCGTCTAAAGGCTATGCTGTAGGGTTACTAGACTTAGACTTTCACGGATCAGTTATACCGACAATATTTGATATCGAGGATCATGAGCCCGAAGAAAGTAAGGAGGGCTTAATACCTCCCGTTGTCCTCGGAGTAAAGGTTATGAGTTTAGGCTTGTTTGCAAAGAATAGACCAGTACCAATGCACGGTAGAAATAAGAGAGACGCGATAACGGAGCTCTTAGCTGTAACCAAGTGGGGTGATTTGGATTTCCTTATAGTAGATTTACCACCTGGTACTGGCGACGAAGTACTTGCTTCGTCAACACTAATACCAGTTGAGAGAGAGGCCTTAGTAGTTATGACTCCATCAGCACTAGCAAGAGTTGTTGTTAGCAGGACTATATTGTTGTTTAGAGACCTAAGAGTAAGTATCATGGGTCTCGTAGAAAACATGGCTTATATGAAGGTTAATGAACACATAGTATACCCGCTAGGCGAGCCAGTCGGTGAAAAACTTGCAAGCGAACTACATGTAAACTATCTCGGCATGCTACCCTTAGACCCCATGTTACCTAGAGTAATAGAGGAGAAGAAACCTGAAAAAATAGGGGAAACATTATTTGCTAAAAGCATAGATGAAATAATAGTTCCAATAGTAATAAGAAACCGTGAACTACTAATAGCGAGAGGTTAAAGCATTGAATGCTGAAGAAATAGCTGAAGCCCGAAAACAATTAGCCGAGGTTATGAGACTCCTATATAATAGGGGCCTTATTAATATTAGAGGAGGTAATGCTAGCATAAAGATTAGTGAAACATCATTCCTAATAACTCCTAGCGGATTACCTAAGCACAATCTAAAACCAGAGGATATGGTAATAGTATATTTCGATGGAAAATGGATCGGAAAACATAGGCCCTCAATAGAGTATAGGATGCATGCTGAAATATATAGGAATAACCCGGAAGTTAAGGCAATAGTACACGCTCATAGCCCCCTAACACTAATTGTCGGAGAACAAGGGTTCGATGTAGAACCATATGAATATGTAGAAGCCTATTACGCTATAGGTGATTGTGTAGGTAAAATAGAAAGACTGCCACCTGGATCTATCGAATTAGCTAAACGTGTTGGAGAGGAATCTAAGAAGTGCCGTGTACTCATACTATTAGGTCACGGAGTTATTGCCGCAGCTAAAAGCATATACGAGGCTCTCGATGCTCTTGAAGCACTTGAGGATCTTGCAAAAATAATACTCTACCGCAAAATGTATAGCGCAAAATAAACGCAATTAAGCTACGAGTACCAGTACAATGAGTGGGAACTATAGCGGGATAACCACATACGCTTGCAAAACAAGATTTTTATTGAAACGAGTTAAAGGTAGGAAAGCTACAGTTATCGTATAAGTATAAGCACTCAGTACTCGCGTTTAACTGGTTTTAGAGGCACAACTATTAATCCTACATCAGGGTGTTTGTAAACTTTTATTTCAACCTTATAGGTATTCGCAATATTCTTAGGCGTTATTACTTCTTCGGGGCTTCCAGCAGCCATTATCCTACCCCTGTCTAGTAGTATGGTTTTATCCGAGTATTTCGCAGCGATCCATAGTTTATGAGTGGTTATAATTGTCACTAGTTTTTCACTAATAGTTACCTCTCTCAACAACTCCATTGATTCTAATTGGTATCGGAGATCTAAGTGTGCGGTGGGCTCGTCTATTAATAATATTTGAGGTTCCTGGACTAGTAATCGGGCTAGTAGGACACGTTGTAGTTCACCACTACTTAGTTGATCTAGTCTACGCTCAGCTAAATGTGATATTTCTAGTCTATCTAGTACTCTTTCAATAATCTCTAAATCTCTATCCCCATAACTAATTGAAAGCATATTGGTATGAGGATAACGCGCAGTCAACAAATAATCGAGAACAACGGTATTGAATCCTTCACTAATATAAGTAGAAGAATAAGCTATCCTCTTCGCTGCTTCACGTGGACTTAAATCCCATAAACTCTTACCATCAATAAAAACCGTGCCTCTCTTAGGTTTCAGTATTCTCGCTAAAACCTTGAGTAAAGTAGTCTTCCCAGCACCATTAGGTCCGATAATACTTAATAGCTCACCCTCTCCTATGTCGAAGGATACTTCTCGTAAAGCTTGTATGGAATCATACCAAAACTCGATATCTAGAACCCTTATTTTCAAGAATATGAGCCCCTCATTTTCTTTACTAGTAAGTAGGCGAAGAATGGAGCACCCATAATACTAGTTATGGCTCCAACGGGGATACCAGTGATGCCAGTAGTGTAGGAGAGTATACGAGCAATAATATCTGATATTAGCAATAGTATTGCACCTATAAAAGCAGACAATGGAATAACAAATCTATGATCACCACCACCAATTAGAAACCTTGTTATATGTGGTACAACTAATCCTATAAACCCTATAATACCAGCAATAGCGACTGTTACTCCAGTGAGTAGAGCTGATAGAGAAGCAGCTATCCTACGGGTAAGTTTAGGATTATATCCAAGCTGGCTAGCATATTCGTCACCGTAAAGTAATGCGTTAAGTGCTTTTGAGATCATCATTGAACCTATAATACCTATAACTAATGATATTGTTATAGGATGTATATCGCCTTTCAAGACGTTGGAAAAACTACCGAGTAATAATATTAGGAATGGCATGTTAAACTTTACTTGAACAAGGAATGCTATTATATGGGATAGGCCTCCAAAAGCCGATGAAACAGCTATTCCAGCGAGTATTAGGGTTAAAGCACTACCTCCAGCGAGCTCGCTTAAGGTAATAGTTATAAAGAAGCCTAGTAAAGCACCAATAAAAGCAGCTAAAACAATATAGGCTCTAACATATAGGAGCCCCGGTACTATTAGGATCGATAAGCCAACTATTGTTAGTGAAGTCGATGATAAACCGAGTAGGAAGGGTTCAGCTAAGGGGTTACGAGTAATTGCTTGTACAAGTACTCCCGCTATACCTAGTCCCGCTCCAGCAAGTGTAGCTACAATAGTTCTAGGGAGCCTAATAGAGTATACAATAGTTGATATACGACTATAGTTTTCTAAACTATATACTCTTAGTCCAAGAGACCTAAAGAGATCATAGATAAGCAATCTTAGGACATCACTAAAACTATACTCAGTTGATCCTATGGATAGTGATAGAGCTATAACGATAAATAATAAGATCAATGATAGTATAGAGTAAATGAAAAAACGTTTCACCTTAACCATATATACTTGCTTAACACTCAATACGAACACCGGTCTCATGAAAACCTATTAATGTCGTATAGCTACTCGCCTCATGGCTTGGCATTCTTATAACATCGCTTCTATTTATTTCACCAAATATTTCTGGATGAAGTACTCGTGATACTATCTCTACAGCCGTATCTATACGTGGACCCGGCCTCATTAATACGTCGTCCGCCTCGCCTATAAACACATAGATATTACCGTTCTTAAAGGCTGTTGTCTGATTCAATGGACTATTAGCTATGTCTTCAAATATTTTTTCAGCATCCTCTCTTGACCCCATTATACCTACTATTATTACTTCTGGATCCTGTGCTAGGACTTCCTCGTAGTCGAGTTTGACCCAGCCACTATACTTTGATGCAATATTTGTTCCCCCACTTACAGATACTATGTAGTTGATGAAAGTGTCTCCTCCGCTAGTCCAGAGGCCCCAGGAAGGTGGACCTAATATTATGAAGGTTTTTATCGGAGTAGCATTCGCTTTGATAAGAGACATAGTTATGTTATCTATTGTAGACTGTATATTATCTATTATTTTTCGCGCTTTGTCTTCTAACCCAAAAATTGATGCAACCAACATTATATCCTGGTATACGTCATATGCGTTACGAGCGTTATTAGACCTTAAGAAAACTACTTTTAACCCGAGTTCTTTAAACTTATCAATCATTCCTGCATGAGGGCTAACACTAGCGAATACTACATCGGGTCTAAGTTCAGCTATCTTCTCAAAATCTGGTGTCCAGTAGCCTCCAACACGCTGTATTTTACCCTCATTTACGAGTTCATTGACTTCTGGCGGATAATTACTATAGTCATCGACACCGACAACTCTATCACCTAGTCCTAAGGCAAATACTATCTCCGTTATACTCGGAGCGAGACATACTATTCTCTCAGGAGTTTTATTGAATATTAGTGGACGACCGAGAGCATCATATATCGTCTTAAATACTATGGTTTTAGTAACCGTTTTGTTAACGACCGATGTTACAGTCAATGTTACGGGGCTAGTAATAGTTGTCACATAGGTTGTTGGGCTAGTAATAGTTTTCTCGTATGTTGTAGTAGTAACAATTGTTGATGTAATAGTAGTCGTAGTTACATAGGTTGTTGGAATAGTTTTTGTCTCAATAGATGTCCGGGTAGCTGTCACGGTAGTTGGTACTACTACAGTTTTTGTTATGGTTTTCATTGTATTTGATACTATAAGATACCCTATTCCTATTCCCACTAATAATGCTACTATTATTCCTATTACTACCCTACTTTCCATATGGACACCCTATCCAGAAGGTTATAGCAGGTCTATAAAATAACTATCGCTTAAAACACTACATTAGAAACTAGATAAGAGGACAAACAAGTGATTA
>CAZWTS010000090.1:0-2905 GCA_964637085.1 uncultured Desulfurococcales archaeon
AAAGAAAATCGTTGAGGAACTTGAGAGGTGGGAGAGGGAGGTTCAGGAGAGGAAACCCATGGGTGAGGGGGTGGAGATTTATGTGGATAAGGATGAGATAAAAAGAAGGATACCCATGGAAAAAATTGAGAGGTTAAAGGATGTGGTGAGGTATGGTTTTTCTCTTGAAGATCCGAAGGATGTTGCATCCAGGGTATTCAGTGGGATACAACTTAATGGATGTTATCGTGAGTTTTTAAGGGGCTTCCTCTGCACTCTTTATCTTGCGGGGAAGATAGGGGATGAGGAGTTAAAGAGAGGAATGACTATAAAACTAGGTTATGCCGAAGGAAATATAGCTAAATGTGAAGAATGTAAGGAACCAGAGGCATATACAACAGAGCCGTCATGTAAACACTGTGGCAGTGATTCAATACCAAAACTCTTGAGAAGAGTATCATATGTGGATGCACCAGGCCATGAAGTGCTTATGGCAACCATGCTTTCGGGAGCGGCGATAATGGATGGAGCAATACTTGTCATTGCTGCTAATGAACCTTGTCCGAGGCCGCAGACTAGAGAGCACTTTGTAGCTTTAGACATTATAGGTATTAGGAACCTAATAATAGTCCAAAATAAAGTAGATGTTGTAACACGCGAACAAGCATTAGAAAACTATAAGCAAATAAAGAAGTTCGTTGAGGGCACGTGGGCTGAAGACGCTCCAATAATACCTGTTAGTGCTCTACATAAGGCGAACATAGATATACTGTTACAGGCAATAGAAGAATACATTCCTACTCCTAAGAGAGACCCCACGAAGCCCCCATTAATGTTCGTTTCGAGAAGCTTTGATGTAAACAAACCGGGTACACCGCCAGAAAAACTTCAGGGGGGTGTAGTTGGTGGTAGTATACTTCAGGGAGTCCTAAGAGTGGGTGATGAAATAGAAATTAGACCAGGAATAGAGATAAGGAAGCATGGTAGATCAGAGTATCAGCCCCTTTATAGCGAAATAGTAAGTCTAAGATTTGGTAATCTTGAAGTCAAAGAGGCTAGACCAGGAGGACTAGTAGCAGTAGGAACAAAACTAGATCCATCGCTAACAAAGGCTGATAGACTAATAGGTAACGTTGTTGGTAAAGCTGACCAATTACCGCCAGTATATAATCACTTAAGGATACAATATAAATTACTAGAAAGAGTTGTGGGAACACAAGAACTAATAAAAGTAGAGAAGCTGAGGCTCAAGGAACCATTAATGATCACCGTGGGAACGGCAATAACATTAGGTCTTGTGACTAAGGTAACAAAAGATGAGGTAGAAGTCGTATTGAGAAGGCCAGTTGTTGCGTGGAAGGGTGCTAGAGTTGCTATAAGTCGCCAAGTACGCGGTAGATGGAGGCTTATAGGGTGGGGTATAGTAGCAGAATAACAAGAAGATGTTGTGTTGTATTAGATACCAATGTGCTTCTCCTGCTAGCTGATGGTGTAAACATTTTTGAGCAAATAGATGAAATACTCTTCACTAAATGCGAATACATAATATTGTCACAAGTGCTTAGAGAATTAGAAAAAATCGCTGGAAGTAAACGTAATGTAGAGAGACGGAAAGCCCGCTATGTACTATCCCTTTTAAGGGAGTTCAAAGATAAATACAACATCAAGATATTGAGTATTAATGATAAAGGCTATCCTGTGGACGACATCTTAGTAGAAACAGCATTAGCTCTAAACTGTTATATTGCATCAAACGATAAAGCTCTTCGGTCAAAAGCTAGAAGAAAGAATATACCCGAAATATATTATAGGGAGGAAAAGGGAATGTTAGAAGCGTCAAAAGAATTTATCTAGGACTTAAGCATAGAATTCGCAACGAGTAATAAGAGGGGGCGATTCTATTGTTCAAGATATATGAGGCTAAAGGAATAGTAAGAATACCTCCAGAGTACTTTGGTGTAGATGATGTAAATAAAGTTGCAGCAAAAGTTCTTCGAACACAATACGAGGGATACATAGACCCCTCTATAGGATTAATAATAGCAGTATATGATGTAAATGCCTCGGATGAGGGAATAATAATTCATGGTGATGGAGCAACGTACCACGAAGTATTGTTTAAATTACTAGTATTTGCACCGCGTGAGAGAGAGATAGTTGAGGGCGAAGTGGTTAGTGTAAAGAACTTCGGATTATTTGTTAACATTGGGCCTCTTGACGCATTAGTACATAAATCACAGATAACAGATGAGGAACCATTAGACTACGATGCTACACGCGAAATATTCATTGGTAAGAAAACAAAGCGTGTAATAGGTAAGGGTGATAAAGTTAGAGGAATGATAACGGCGGTAAGCATGCAGGCTACAGCACGGCAACCAAAAATAGCCTTAACAATGCGTCAACCATTTCTAGGCAAATTGGAATGGATTAAGAGACAAATAGAGGCTTTAAGAAAAGCAAGCGAGGAATAAGAACATGTCAAGTAGAGTGCGTCGACATAAAAAACCATTCAAGGCATGTAGAAAGTGCAGGTTTCTAGTACCACTAGAAGAAGAACGTTGTCCAAATTGCGGTTCAACGGATTTTAGCGAAGAATGGGAGGGTATGTTGATAGTAATAGATCCAGAAAATTCTAAATTAGCACAAGTTCTAGGAATAACAAAACCCGGTAAATACGCTATAAGGGTACGTTAAACTGACATTAATATATGGATTTTGTTTACCAGATAATTATCGGAAGGAATTCAAGTTCCCACGTGGCATTGTTTTATCAAATAAGCCTCAGAGCAACATACAGTATCTAAGAAGAATAATTGATGAAAAAACTAGATTAATAGCTATCGGTGATTATGTAACATATAACCTAATATTTGCTGGTATAAGACCGTCCATAGCTGTAATAGACTATAAGACTCTTCGTAGC
>CAZWTS010000091.1:0-3052 GCA_964637085.1 uncultured Desulfurococcales archaeon
AAAATCATAATGCCAGGAGAACAATCTGCAATAGCATTGAAACTTAATGGAGTGAGAGTGTTCTTTAACCCCACAAAAGACTTCGATGAAAACAAGTTAGCAGTACTCGTAGTATTAAAGTGGAGGATAGGGTTAAACATAAATGGTCGGAGCGGGCTAATCGAAATAGATGAATGGGAGGATAATAGGACCATAAACATAAAGGAGATAAGCCTCGATGAGGTTAGGGAAATTATATCACAAAGAATAAGAGAACTTGATGAACTATTAGAAGCCAAGCTAGGAGTAAGGAATAGAAAAGTTGTTGAGAGAACCTTTGATGCCCTAATAGAGGAACTAGTAGACGGAGAAGACTATGAGAAATACGATATAGAAGTTGTCGATGAGGATGAGAATACATACACTATACATGCAGTCTCTAAGTACTACGACGTAATAATAGTCGTAAACAAGTATTCAGGTAAAATAATATCAATTAGGAAGATATTAAGCGAGAAAGGTATAGAGCGATTAGTTGAAGCCTTAGGGCTACATACCGATAGGATTGCAGTAAAACACGGTTTCGATACCGTACATATACTCATAGTTGAGGATACAAAATCAATAGTAATGAAGATAAGCGATGATAGCATAGAATTGAGAGAAGAATTACCTGGATTAAACAAAATAAAAGAATACGCCAGGAATAGAATGGAGGAGAAAGCACGTACAAAACTAGGAGACCCCATAATAGAAGAGTTCAGCATCAATGAAATAGAACCGCCAATCATATACTTGAAGCTAGACTATAAGGGCGTTAAATATCAATTAAAGCTAAGAATAGACTCAATGAGTGTCGAGTACGATGAAATAGAGGTAAATGAAGAATCAGTTAAGAACATATTAGAGGAGAAATATAATATAAGAATAGAGACTGTCCGCTTAACACCACCATGGTTCATAGCCTCGGGTACAGATGGTGTACGAAACTATATCATAGTAGTAGAGTATCCATTGAAATCCATGATAAGAAAAGTAGAATTATCAAGACAATACGCGATCCAGAAATCAATAGAACTCCTAAGAAGGCTTGGATTACATAAACCCAAGCTGAGAAATATTGAACCAGATGGTGAAGGTGGATGGACTACAACATGGATGAGTGGGGCGATAAAGATAAGTGTGAAAGTAAACATACATGGTAAGGCTAAGATAATAGATTATGAATTAAATAAGAGCTTGGTTGAAAACATGTTAGAATACATATATAGGAGTAGAGGAGAAGACATAAACATACTAAGAATACAACCATTAGACGCAAAATATGTAGCAGCCTATGTGATCCACGGCCACAAGCCATTAATGCTTAAGATAAACGCAGAAGAACTTACCGTAGAGAAACAAGAAGTCCCCGTCCCAGCCCAGTGAAGAAGGCTGATCCCTCCCCATCGCTATGTTCCACTTAACTTCTAGTTAGCCAGGCATTTATTACCGATATTATCCTATTGGGTATAGACTTGTCAGCTAATATAAGATTTAATCCATGCCCCGGTATTTTCGACGCATAGAATACTATAGAGGCATTAGCTATTGTTTTTCTTATCTCATTTACTGCTTGTACTGAATTCTTGTCTAATTCACTATAGATTATGAAAATGTTTCCCTTATACTTTTTTAACGCTTCGAGATCAAGTCCTATATGGCTATCTAGTACTGGTGAGATCATTACTATTCCTTTAATATCCCTACCCCATGGGCTCTCTAATATCCTGGACGTTATGCTGCATCCTATATCAGAGCATATAATGAATAATGGTTTTCCCTCAACTATGCTTTCAGCTGATATTATTAGCGATTGAACATCTAAAACCATTCGCTCATAATCATCTGCCTTAAGATCTTTAACCCTAACAAGTGTTCCATTAGCTCTATAAATGCTTAAACCATGTCCACGTAAGTCTAGCGTGAAAACCGCTAAACCAGAGTCAAGTAAGCTGAACGATATATTTGATATATTCCACATACTGGAATCCTCGCCTAAACCATGCACTAGAACTACTACACCTCGCGGATTCTTAGGTGTTGAATAAGTAGCCCAGATACTCATTTTATCAATACTTACAATACTTAGTGTATGCCAGTCATAGATTGTTCGCTCACGATGTATTATTGGCTGATTAGCTGGTTTCACGATAAATAGTCCAAGGACTATTACAACTCCTATAACAATTAAAGTTATTATTATACGGGAAATAGTATTCACTAGTCTCTCCATAGAAGTACATTTTATTACTCTTTTATTTAAGTACTTCTACTAATAGATTTCTCACTCGCTCGCTTTTAAATTAGATGCATTAAAGGCCGTATTCTTTATCCAGTTGAATAATAAGTCTAGCTGATCGTTACTCCATTTCACCATACCATCCCTAGAAACCCCTATACCTACAAAGTATACTGGTACATTAGACCAATTAGGGTCATTTGATAATACCATTATATTCACATTAGTCTTATTTATTAAGGTAGCTACATCCTTATAGTCTACTGCGATTAATACTACTCCACGAATATTCTTATCATCTAATTCGCTAATACCCTGTAAAACTGCCTTGGAGACTTCACCATAACTTATTATTACTATGGGTTTACCTATATTCTTCTCGGCCCATTTAACCATAGTTTTTATATCATCAACATAGTCGTCTTCACTACTAACAACATACGTTCCTCCTCCGCTTGCAAGGACTGGTGTGCTATTACCGTGGAATCTTAAGTCAAAGGATACTACTGCATTATCATAGTTTAATAAGCGTTCATCTAGGTCTAGTTTTGACCAGAAGGTCTTGTCTTGACCATAATCGTGTACTAGTATTACGGTTAGTTTACTATTACCGGGATCAGCGTATTTTACGTCTAGTAAAACATTGTCGTCGGTTAAAGCTATACCGTTATTCCATTTAATGCTTCTATTAAGGCCTAGGTACCAGGGATACGCGTTTACGGCTACAGCTATTATGGTGAAAGCTATTACTACTATTACGGTAACTGCTAAACGGTTCAACACATATACCTC
>CAZWTS010000092.1:0-3309 GCA_964637085.1 uncultured Desulfurococcales archaeon
GAAAAGATAGTGTAGCAACTCTCTACGTGCTTAATAAGTTTAGAAACATATATGGTTACGAGTTAACTGGTGTTACTATAGACTTAGGCATACCTTCTTACTCGAAAAAGAGCATTGAGGTATCTAGAAGACTCTATGAAAAACTTAATATAAATCACCATATAGTTCATTTAAGCGATTACGGATTTACGCTAAAAGACATACAGTTATGGAGACTGAAGAATAAAGTAAGGAGACCTATTTGTAGTTTCTGTGGTATAGTAAAGCGCTACTTATTGAACAAGTTAGCATTAGAATTAGATGCCGATGTAGTAGCTACTGGCCATAATTTAGACGATCTCGTAAAATTTATTGCTACCGACTACTATAATGGTAGGATAAACGAACTAGTGAAATTAGGCTTAAAGACACCTCCAGCTCACGGGTTTGCTGGAAGGATAAGACCCTTAGGTTTAATGTCTAGTACCGAGATCCTATTCTACGTCAATATACTGGGACTTCCATACGTATACGCAAGGTGCCCTTATTCGCCAAAACATGTTAACATTCAGGATAGAATTTTAGAGAAAATAAACGGACTCGAAGCGGATTATCCTGGTTTTAAGATAGGATTCGTAAAGTCTTTTCTTCACCACTTGAAACCCGTTCTTATGAGGGGATATAATGCCGCTGATCAAGAAGTCTATAGGTGCTCTATCTGTGGTATGCCTACAAGTAATAGGGATAAGATATGTAGTTTCTGTAAGCTACGTATGAAGGTTTCTAAAACTAGATTTGCCTAATCCATTCACGTATATCTTTATACCAGTTTGGTACACTAGTATATACTGCCATATAAGCTGCTTTTTCATTAAAGTATGGTGGACCCTTACGTGTAAAGAGGGTAACCACTTTTCCGTTATGATTAATCTTATAGCCCTCACCTACTGGTTCGTGTCCTCTCACTATTATCTTGGTATTAGTGATTTCTAACGCCTTCTCAGTAACTTTATAGCCAAATAGGTATCCAGCCCCTCTAGGCGATGGTGTATTGTATTCTATGTTTTCTACTGGATCATTCCATAATATTTCTTCGAGAACCCCTAGCCGTGGTGGGAAAACATCTAGTGATAAATATTCCTTAAAATCCCTAACCTCGTTTATGTTATTTGATGGTGGACCTCCATGAAGCATTAAGAGTTGTCCTTCAACTATTGCTACATAGGGTAATTCGTCAAAGAGCCTAGTAAAGTCGCTATATATTTCCCAGCCGTCGAGACCGTACTGTACTTTTAATACATAGGGGAAATCATGTGGGTAGGGTGTTAACTCTTTGGGTGGTTCGTGATTACCTCTTAGTAGTACAACATTTTCTGGATAATGTTTTTTTAATAATAATACTAGCGTTATTGTTTCTATTTGTCTATTACCTCTATCTATATAGTCTCCTAGGAATACTAGATACGTTCTTTTTTCCTCAAGTCTCCGTACTATATCGTTTTTTTCTAACACCTCCTCCAGAGTGTCTAGATCTCCGTGTAGATCCCCTATGATAACATACTGTTTATCGGGAGGAAGTAGTACTCCTCCATTTATTCTATTCGCTCCTTCCCTGCGTTCTTCTCTAAGGAGGCTTGTTACCTCTTCTACTAATTCCTTAAGACGCTTGGGATTCGTTCTCACGAGTTCTGCTTGCCTTATCAGTAATGAGAGAGCACTTAACAATAGCTCATACCCTCTGGTATTATCTAGCTAAGGGGGCGTATAAGGTGATAGTATGTTCCTTCTCATAAGCTCTTTTAAGAGGAGTGGAGGTAATCGTAATATTTCTATTTCAATCAACATTATCCCTAGAGCTGGTACTCCAATTCTAATTCTATCATAGTCTGGTACAAGCTCTTCAACTACATTGTATTTGAGATCTAGTGTTCTTGCATGAGTAATTTTACCTGGAAACCATATTTCTGCTTGAACGAGTTTATTATTTGAATTCCAAATCATCAATACAGTAGTTATCCTTCTATCACTACTCTTAGTTACTTTAAAGAGTAATGGTTTAACCGTATACGGTGTTATACGCCAGAGAATAGTTTTAAGTCGGCCCTTTATCTTAAATGGCTCGTTTATTAGACTCCAGAGCATATTAAGCGTATTGTTCCATTCAAACATTTTCCTAGAAAAAATAATATTAGCGAATCCCCGAATATTTACAAATATTTTTCCGGGATAATACTCCAAGGTAATAGGCTCTTTGGATAATAGACATAGCGAATACTTTGATACGGGTTCAATACATAGGGCTGGCGATGTTATAGTAGCCCTGTCCACGTATTCGTCTATGAATCCTAGTGGTTGTAGATAACGTATATGCGTATTATAGTAGTTATGCTCTATGATTAGTTTATCTGTTTTAACATATACATTATTATCGGATACTACTAACTTATCAGTACCACTATTAATAATAAGGCTAGTATTTTTCTGAAATTCTAGTATTTTAGCACTAACTTTACCAGCCTTCCCGAATATTATAGTAAAGTCATCCTTACTATACGTTATGTTACCATCTTGCTCTCTTACCTCTTCTATTTCTAATAAACTAATATTCCGCTCTCTTACTGTTTTATCAAATAATATCGCCCCTCCTTCAATTGCTCTGATAATTTCTTCATCGAATAATATTTCTATGGGACTGGGTAGTGGATTTACTATTGTCTCCCCTTCACTTCCCACGAGGTTCATGTGCTCCATGTATTTAATAATATCGTGTATATATATCCTCGGAGGAATCCATTTACTTGTTCTCGTTGGAAGCGTCAATGGTGTTCTAGCTACTAGTCTTTTAATCAATAACTGTTTACTTAGGGGTTCTACTATTATACTCGAACCGTCGGGACCTATTGCTTCTAATACATAGTCTATTGGTGCTAGTAGCTGCTTGCATCCCATAAGTTTCGAAATTAGCGGTAGGTTTAGTACTCCTAGAAACTCTTGTTTTAATAGGCAAATATTTTCTGCTCTTATAGGTACTATATACTTGTTCGTAAAAGGGTCTAGTTCAACTACTTTCATTTCCCGTAACACTCTACTCTTTTATAGTTGATACTGCTTCCTTGAGTTTTCTAATACCATCTCCTTTAAACTTTACTTTACCGTAGACGTTCTTATCAACCACTTCAACTATGAATCCCTTTGATTCAAGGTTTTCTGCGAATTCCTCACCACGGTTACCAGTATTATATATTGATACGCTTATTTCTCCTCTATTTTTCTCGGGATTCCATTTCCAATAAATTCTCATTTTATTTTCAACTACTCCTACTACACCCT
>CAZWTS010000093.1:0-7051 GCA_964637085.1 uncultured Desulfurococcales archaeon
TAATGTTGTATGTTTTAGTTCAAGTGAAATTAATTGTGAGCGGATTAATATACATTATAGGGATAGTATTGACTTATACCGTATGGGTTATCTTAAGAATACTATCATATAAGTTGTTCTCAATAAGACACTTGAGTATAAGTGAAGTAAAGAAGACCCTACTCTACATATGGGTTCCAATAATAATTATAATTATTCTAATGTTTTTGAATCCCTCAACTACGACCATAATAACGTCCATGGTAGGTTATAGAAGCTCTACAAGCCCAGTATCATTATTTAATAAATTCTACAAGAGTATAGTAGACTTAGAGTTCAATGCAGTGAAACTACTTGTAGAATTATTGTGGGGCTAGTGAATTGAGTGAACAAAACCAGCGTGAGCCGCCAAAAATATTGCTTGGAGTAGCAGTTCTACTAGTAATAATTGCAATAGCGTTTTTTGCTAATGGGGTATCATTGACGAGTACTGGAGAAGTAGCTGCTGGACTATTATCGGTTTTAATAGGTTTTGCGTTACTTGCTTCATCGATAACTTTATTTCGATTATGGGGGGCTTTAAGACTTAGAGAAGAAAAAGAATAGACGATGATAAGGTTATTTATTTTCTCCTCTTCCGTAGCTCAAATATTACTCCAATTACTATAATGCCTAGTGAAACACCTACAAGTAATTCTAGTATTAGATATCCCAGGTAGTCTGATATTGGTAGGTTTGTTTGAGTAACCGTTATGAAGCCCATTCTAACTACTTCTTTAGTTGAAGTAGTAGTTGATGTTAACGTTGTAGTGTGTATTTCCCTAACGGTATTAGTTTCAGTTACAGTCGTAGTTCTCTCTAGTGTTGCTGTAGTTGTTTGTGTTATGGTCTCGGTTTCTGTTACGGTTTCGGTTGTTGTTACTGTCCTAATCTTTGTTACAATGAATGTTGGTGGAGCGGTGAGAGTTGTTGTTACTGTCGGTCTCGGTATACTTGCTTCGACAAGAGCTTTTAGTACTTGTGCGTATAGTGATGCAAGCATGTAATAGTATATTATTGAGGCCCAGTTTTCTTGTATGTTTCCTACAGTCTTTGCTGTTTCCAAGTAATTCAATGCTACTAGTGGAATAACACCCATACTGTATGCTTCATGTATGGACGCTATACTCTCACGTTCAACTACTTGTACAATACTACTAATAGCAGTTTTGAATAGCTCGTGTATTGCTACAATACTAGCGGCAGTTGCATGTATTGACGCTGCTATACTACCGTAGTAGTCTCCTTCAGTATATGCTTGTTCCGCTAGACCGACATTAGTTAGTGCTTCATCGTAGCTTGGTGGTTTAGAGCCTAGGTCTCCCGCGAGGGTTTCTAGATAGGCAAAACTACTCCTAGCTATGCCTATTAGCGCTTCCGCAATACTCTCTAATGCTTGTTTATTATATACTGGTGATTCTATAGATCCAAGATCAAGCCATTTAAGAGCGGAATCAGCTCTAGCTTCAGCGTATACTAGAAGATATACTACCCTATCTAAGTCTGACCAGCTACTAATTCCGCTCTTAATAGCATTTAGTGAGTTATTATAGGTGAGTTCAGCGAGATAATACCTATATCTAGCAGTTGCGGCAGCCTCGAATCCCGCAAAAGTTGTAGGGCTATAACTCATAACTTTTGCTCTAACTGATGCAAGCGTGCTATTGACTTCATTAGATAATTCTATAAGTCTAGCATTGTCTAGGTATATCTTAGAGTACTCAAGGGCTGTTCTAGCCTCGATATATGATGTAAATGCTGCACTTGCTGCTTGATAGTATTGACTCTGGTTTAAGTAGCTATAGGCTTGTTTCTCCAAGTTTATAGAATTATTTAAATGTTTTTCTATTACATATTTTACCGGGTAAGGTATCTTTGTTATAATATCCGTAGTTTCCTTACGAGCGCTATCTGCTTTCTCTAGGTAGTCCTGAGTCCACGAGTTAATTATCTCGGTAACATTTTCTGGTAATAATGGTAGGCTTATATTTGTTAAATTCAAGCTAATATTCATGCCGGTAAAATAGTAGAAGGCGTCACGTATACTTGCTACCTCTATTACAGTAACATTAAGTTTCTTACCGAGTTCTACTAGGTCTATCGGAGTATACCTTGTGCGTATTATGTATCCTCCGGGAATAGGCTCCTTTACTATCTCCCTCTCATAGACTACTCTCTGTCCGGCTGGTATGAGGAAAACCTTAATGCCGATGGCTGCTGCAGCTTCGAGTTTTGCTGGAATACCTCCGACGGGTCCCACGCTACCATCGGGGCACACCATTCCGGTCATCATAACACTATCATTGAGGGTCTGATTCATTAATATACTCAGTATTGCGACGGTCATTGCTGCACCAGCACTTGGTCCACCTATTATTAGACTAGGGCTCTTTATCCTTATGAAGAAGTCGTAAGCGGTAAAACTCTTCCCCGCGATTGTTGATGCTACCAGAGCTGCTATTCTTGCAGTTGCTTGAGTATCTAGTTCGGTTAGGGGCTCGGCGCTAAAGTATACTACACCGTTTCCGGGATAAGCTACTGATACATAGAGGTCTGCAACCGTACCCGTTTCATTACCCCCAATAGTTGTTACTGCTGGTATTCTTGTATGAGCGTATCTAATCCATACATATGGTGAAGTTGCATTAGAGTAGACTACTGGGAGTAGTAGTTGAGAAATCAATACTACTAGTAACACTATTGATAGTATCTTAAAGTACTTCATATCCATCACCCTTAATGTTTGTTCTAGCGCTTTTACCTAACGATATTTATCGTCGGTATAAGAGACTATACTTTAGGATATAAGTCTAGCTTAAAACAATTATATTCTAAGAATCCTAGAAGAACAGTTTTTTCTACTACTTATATTCTCACTTTCTTACAGGAGTCTTAGAGTAACAGCTATGGTGTATGTATTGTCGCCGAGTATATTTGATCCTTTATCAGTGATATTGGTCGTAGTGGTTGTAGTATATGTTATTGGATTAATAATGTTAGCCGAGAAAATTAGAGAAAAGAAAAACCTGTCACCCTACTTTACGCGGCGAATAATACACTTATTTGCTGGAGACTCAATAGTGGTCTTACCTTTGTTTAAGCATCCAATATATCCTATCATAGTGACGGTTATTCTAGCGTTGATGGTCTTCATAGGGTTAAGTCGCCCTAATAACCCCTTGTCTAAGACTATGGTTGTTACCGAGTACGATAAATTACATGTCTATGGTCCATTATACTATATATTATCTATAATGCTCCTCGTACTATTCCTATATAATAGGCCGGATATAGTCGTGGCTTCAACTATGATAATGGCGTGGGGTGATGGTTTCGCATCACTAATCCCAGCTAAGATAGGTAAACCACATATGATATTTAATAGAGGTATAAAATGGAGGAAGAGTATTGAAGGAAGTTTAAGTATGTTTATTTTCGGTTTTATTGGGGCATTAATAGGTTTAATACTTATGTCGGTAATATCGGGGTATCCATTGAATATTATAGACTACATTCCGAAGCTTCTCATAGCATGTATTGGTGCTACACTTGTAGAGCTCTTTAGTGTGGGAGTATTAGCCAGTTTTGATAACTTTACTGTGCCCTTCGCTTCAGCTGTAATACTATTGCTCGTGTAGTAAAAGAATAAATGTGTGGAGAACAAAGTGTTTTTATAAGTACGAGGGCTTCCACTCGCTTACAGGAGATAGGGTATGATGCTAGTAGTGTTTGTTGAAGCGAGGGATACCAATTGACCATATTCACAGTATTAGACTATGCCTTAAGGATAATAGTTGTATTGGCCTTCGGCTTCTTATCAATACGTAAGGGCCTCGTAGATAAAACCGGGTTTATAGCGGGGCTCGTCATAGGCTTACTTGTAATCCTCTTTGGAGGGTGGAACTGGTTTATAGTTCTCTTATCATTTCATATTATCGCTGGGATAGTTACCAAATGGCACTATGACTATAAGAGAAGACTCGGTGTAGCCGAGGAAAAAGGTGGAGCACGTAGTTGGAAAAACGTGGTCGCTAATGGTATTGTAGCGGCGGCAATGACTGTTTTCGAAGCATTTATTGGCGGCCAAGTATGGGCGTTTGCTTATCTAGCAGCAGTTGCCGCTGCTATGGGTGATACTCTTGCAACGGAAATAGGCTTACTTAATCCATCACCGCCGAGGCTGATAACGAAGCCTTGGCTAAGAGTGGAACCAGGTACTTCGGGTGGTGTAAGCTTGCTAGGTTATACTGCTTCTGCTCTAGCCGGCGCTATCGTGGGATTTCTGGGGTATTTTCTAGGTGTTGTGCCTGAAGCCGAACTAGTAGATTTTCCATGGTTTCTATTACTAGTTATAACATCAACACTTATTGGGGTAACAGTTGATAGTGCTATCGGTGCAACTATTCAAGCACAATATAGGTGTACTGTATGTGGGAAGCTAACAGAGAAACCAATACATTGCGGTAGACCAGCCAAGCTCATAAAAGGTTATGAGTGGATAGATAATCACGTAGTAAATATTTTCGGAATAGGTAGTGCTGCTCTAGCAGCAATTCTATTATCAGCTATAACTGGTCTAACATAGGAAAAGAACAAGTTCTAGAAGGCTATGCGTATTGAGCGGTTTTCTCACTGCTCCTCAGCTGTGCTACTATATCGTCAAGTCCTAAACCACTATTAACTAGTTCTACTACACGGCTACGCTCGGAAACACTTAGTTTACGGTTAAGCAACCGCTCTACTTCGTCAATGAGAAGTAATGGTATATAATTGTCTAATACCTTCTCAATAAGCTTCGGTACTGCTTGAGATAAATTAGCTACTGCTTGAGATAAATCTCTTATGGTAGCAAGAATATCGTCTTCGCCTCTCTCCTTATCACTTTTTTCTTCTTTTACTTGAACAAGAGGAGATTCTCCAACCATAATCCTACACCTCGGAAACTCGAGTATAATAGCACAAAGTTATCTTATCATAATACTGGCTTAAAATACACGCGTACCCATAATACTTCTTACTAGAAGCCTCCCATAAGTGGCGGGAACTCATCATTTAGATCATATCAGTGCCCGTGTCAACGGTCATCGGCTAAGACTATGATATCCAGTACTCCGACATAGTAATATTTTAACTAGTTCACATAAAACTATTCTACACGGGGATGAGGCATTAGTGTCCGGTCAACTGAGAAAGAAAATGAAGTAGCCGGACCCGAGCCGACCCCCTTGAACTATATTAAATATTGAGGGGGTTTGCGATTATGTCTGAGATACTCCCACTAGTAGTGTTCGTAACAGTTCCGAATAAGGAGACAGCTGAAAAAATAGCGAAATCACTAATAGAAGCTAGGCTAGCGGCATGTGTGAACATTGTTGACGGTTTAAAGAGTGTTTATTGGTGGCAGGGGAAAATAGAAGAAGATAATGAACTATTACTTATCATTAAGACTAGAATTGAAGTATTTGAAGAACTAGTGTTGAAGATAAGAGAGCTCCACCCATATAGTGTTCCAGAGATAATAGGTTTACCAATAATTGCTGGTTCTAAAGACTATATAGACTGGTTAAGAAACGAGGTGAGGAGAGGAAAACAGAATCAGTAATGGGACCTTCATCCTCATCAAGAGAGTTATCGGTGAGTAGGGGCGTCATCACTGTATTAAACACTTATTACTTTAGCCTTATTTTTTCCTTTTCATTAATACGTAGACTATAGAAGCGATAATCAATAGTATCCCGATTATTATACCATTTTGTATCTCTACTGAAGCTAGCCCAGTAGCATAGAATAACACATGTACGTTTAAGGGTTCAAGTCCTACTGGTTGTATGAATAATATTAGAACTTCGTTTAACCTTATCGGAAAGCTCCTATAGCCTCCATCGACTTCAAAGCTCTCTCTGGCTTCAGCATACTCGTTCAACAGCTCTTTTATATCGTAACTCGCTTGCAGGGTTACTACGGTAGAACCAGTTCTAAAATCACTACTGATCTCCATAGAGGCTATATTGTATTGATAGATTTTAGTCATAAGGCTTCCAAAGGCTTGAGGCGCCTCTTTTTTAACAAGATATTCTGTTACGTGATATTTCCCATAAAACTCTACTCTAACTGTTCCCTCAGAATTGCCGCTAGCTACTATTACTAATCCAACACTAGTATTATTTACTGGTTCTTCAGAGTACAAGGTATTGCTAACAGTCGCTGTAGGTCTTATAAAATACGCTAGAGTAGCCAGTATTAGTAGTGATATACCTAATACTAGTAGAGTTCTCCCTATGGCTCCAAAAACTATTCTCATGTGGGCTCAAACCTCCTTATAAAGTACATGGTTGCTATTAGTGTTAGTACTATAGTTGCTGAAGGCACGGGAATAAATACCCATAAGGGAACTTCTACTGTACCCATAAGGTATGCGTTAACTGTATCAGAGAAGGTAAGGCTCTGTGCAATATACATGAATTCCTTTACGTCGAAGAGTACTGAAAAAGCAGTAAGTATCCCACTAATCATGTTATACGCAAAATAGAATACTATAGACAGTACTACAGCTACACCTACTCTCTTCGAAGATAGAGCAAACAATAGTGAAACAATGCCCATAAAGAATAGGAAGAGGACTCTTCCCCCGAAGACTGTGAGGAATCCCAAGATATCGCTGGCAACTATCTTTGAAAGGAATACTGTAGCAGCAAGTAAAGGTAAACCAACTATTATTAGTATTGGTAAAAGTATTCTTGTAACCATTAGTATTAACAGTATCTTAAACCTAGATATAGGATACGAGAGATATAATTGCATTATATTATTTGTTATCAGCGATGCTACTCCAGCTCCACATCTAATGCCAATATAGATCAAAGCTATGAATAAGGGTATGCTTGTAGCGGTAGATGCTAGTTGAACGGAAGTAGCAACCGGTACGATTAGAGCATTAAATCCTCCGAGCACTACTGCTATTCCAAGCATTATGTCATAGACTGGTGGTTTAAGGATATCTTCTGTATCCATTAATAATAATGGAGAACTTCTA
>CAZWTS010000094.1:0-2646 GCA_964637085.1 uncultured Desulfurococcales archaeon
TCCTTACTCCTAGCTTGGCTTCTAATAGTTCATCTAGTTCTCTTATTCTTTGTGATATAATTTCCCTAACCTCATCGAGGCTTATCTCCTTTATGTTTATGGTCCTATTATCCTCCCATTCATCTATTTCGATTAGCCCGCTCCGACCATTTATGTTTAATCCTATCCTCCACTTTAATACTACGAGTACTGCTAACTTGTTTTCATCGAAGTCTTTTGTGGGGTTAAAGAACACTCTCACTCCATTAAGTTTCAATGCTATTGCAGATTGTTCTCCTGGCATTATGATTTTACCTTTCTTTTCTTCAACCCATTCACTACCAAACCATTTCATAACTGCTACTAGCGCCTTATGCCTAGCTTTACGGGCAGCGGTTTTAGCTAGACTAACTGGTTCCACGAGTACTTCAATACCGTTTACTGATACCTCAGTTCTATTAATTCCTAGAGCTTCAAGGATAGAGTAAGCTTCTTCTAATGCTTCTAAAGGAGTTCTTCTAGCATATAGGGGTCTATTATAGGGGAAGTCCATCACCTTTAACCCCACCTCACACGGTATTCGAGGCGGGGGCTGGGATATTCCCTTGGAAGCATTGTATGAAGGAGTTGTTTTACCTGTAGTCTCAAATCAACTGCGAGGTCTATTATCTTGGTAAACAATTGTTTATCTAACTCGCCGTGAGGTGCAAGTATTTTTATGAGCCCGGATGCGAGTTTTACTACTGCTTTCTCATCTCTTATGGTGAAGCCTTCTCCTAGTTCAACGTGATCTAATACTATTCTACGATAATCGATTTTTCTTAGCTGATGTAGTACCTCTGCGAAAAAGTCTGCTACGAGACCATATTCATGTGATAAGTGTATGCTACTAGTAGTTATTTTTGGGAGCCTCCACCCGGGGAGTATGCCATGTACCCTATCTAGGAGTGCTGGATCCCTCATGAACTTTGGTAGTACTCTTAGCAGTGATTCAACAGTATCTATCTCAACATCGTCATCAACGTTACCTATAAAGACTAAGCTGCAATCACTATGTGCTTGTTTTGGCCCCCTCTCAAAAAACCCGCTCTCCATGTAGTCTTTGAGTTTCCCCACTACTTCGTCTTCGTTTACAAAGCTTATCCTATTGACTTCATCGAATACTACTACATCTTTTACAGCTATTAGTCCTACTTGTTTAGTAACGATATTGTAGAATAATTGTGCTGGACTTACTCTCCCACCACTTATGATCCTAGTATAATAGCTCATATTACGGTATATGAAAGTCTTCCCCGTTGCACGAGGCCCGAATTCGGCGAGGTTTAGATTAGATTCTACGAGTGGAGTTAGCCTTGTTAAGAGTATTAGTCTTGTTTTGGGTGGATATGCTTCGGGGTTAAGGCCTATAGTGTTTATAATTAAGTGTATCCACTCATTTAATTCGAATTTTCGTGAAACATCCAGGAACCAGTCAAGATCTATTCTTGAAACTTGGAAGGGTGTAAACCCTGTTATAATTATTTTCTGCTGATTATTCCTCATATATGATAATTCTACTATCCCCCACATACCAGTACGCATAAGGTTCTCGTTTTCTGATACTATCTCATCGAGTATTCCCGCATCTGTTATCCCGAGACTCGGTATTATTGCTTTTAATAATCCCTTCTTTACGTCGACAACTACTTTTACTTCATCTATGATCTTAAGCTTCCCCTTAACCATGAGCTCATGTAAGTACTTATCCTTATCCCTGGGGTCCGGATAATATTTTTTCACAAAGTCTACTAGTCTACTACAATCATTCTTTTTACACAACTTTGATACAAGATACTCAGAGACAAATCTCGGAAGCCTAGCTATAACCTGGTTTTCCGCAAGTCTCTTATCAACTAAGAGTTCCCCAAATACCTTACGCGCTTTAACCCAGAAGTCCCTATTATACTCCATAGAATCGCTAGTAACAACTGTTATAGTAGACATGTCCCCGCCCAGCCCTCAGCTAAAACTATACTTAGATCATGGTTTACTTAAAAACAAGAACCCCCATATACACTCTAGTAACAATCCATTAACAACAACCACATGCAATAATACTTAGCGTTCCGAAAATAGTAATGAGTAATACTCCCCTCACCCCCTTACATGAAATGTATAATAAGTCTTTGATAAATGACCTCTAGTAAAAGTAAGACTTATTATACATGAGAGTTTTACCACCACTTGGTGGCTCTCCTATTGTGTTGAGAGTATATAATACTCTAAGTAGGAGTCTAGAGCCCTTCGAACCCCTTCGCCCCGGAATAGTCAAAATGTATGTATGTGGACCAACAGTATACGATTACTCTCACCTCGGGCATGCAAGAACCTACGTGGCCTTCGACGTAATAAAACGTTATCTAAGGTTAAAGGGGTACGATGTTTTCCATGTCCAAAATATAACTGATATATATGATAAGATTATTAAACGCGCTAATGAGGAAGGAGTTTCTTGGAAAGAGATAGCCGATTATTATACTAAAGACTACTTGGAGGCATTAGAGAAACTAAACATAACAGTTCACATACATCCACGTGTAACAGAGCATATAAGTGATATAATAGAGTTCATTCAGGCATTAATAGATAAGGGATACGCCTACGTAGCACCTAGCGGTAGCGTAT
>CAZWTS010000095.1:0-4338 GCA_964637085.1 uncultured Desulfurococcales archaeon
ATTGAAGGAATCGAAGGGGTATCTAAAATCACTGCATGGCGGCCTAATAGATCGTTTAAAAATATTTAGAGCATATGAAGACCCCATTGAAAAGAAACCCTACTTATTTTTTAAGTTCATTAATAGGAGGGGATTGTTTAATCCTATTGATAAAAACAATGTAGAGATACCAGTAGATAATCATCTCGTGAGGATTGCTTTAAGGCTAGGAATAGTTGAAGTAGAGGGATTGCTAGAGAAGAAAATATTAGATAAAGTAGAAGTCGAATGGTGGGAAGATGTCGTATTACGGGCATCTGTTAGGGCAGCATATAAGTTATTAGCAGAGAAGATGAAAGTTGATGTAACGTTACTAGATGACTTCTTATGGATGTTTGGAAGAACATGTTGTCTTAGGGATAATCCATCGTGCAGTAAATGTAGTAGTAAATGTATGAAAACCAAATGGTGTTTGAACAATAAATGCATATTGTACGATGTATGTGTTGCTGGTAGGGGTTTAAAACCGTTATATTATGAGCATACTTACCTCAACACATGGTATTATTAATTTTTCCCGCACCCTCCAATAGCCCATAGGGTTTTTAAATAAACTAATGACTTGATACCTAGTATAACAGTGGTTCCGAATCTACCACTATACTCTATGGTGATATCATATGGCGTCACGAGTATTATTAATAACATTTAAGGCTCCAAGAGAACTAATAGAGGAAGCAGATAAACTAGTAGAGGCTGGTTTCTTCTCAAGTAGGAGTGAGGTTTTAAGATACGCATTAAGTATGCTAATAAATAACTATAGACCTTACATTAATGATCAAGGAAGGATATCGTAGGCGTAGGTATGGTATAAAATTCTCCTAGATGTATCGTTTTTAATACTGGGTGAGCATAAGAGTATCCGGCTAATATTGTTATCGGAGCCATATAGTGGTTTCAGGTTAAGGGTGATTTATTACGAGCATGCGGTATCCGGAGGAAATAGAGCGTATAAGAAGAAAACTCTCTGGAGATGTCTTGAAGGTATTTGATTATTTTCTTAGGAACATATCAGTAGGCGAGGTTATAGCTGTAAGAGAACTACAATATCGGTACAAAGTTGAGAGACCACTTGAGATAATAATTAGGCTAATAAATGAAGGGTTGCTTGAAAAAGGTGAGGGATGCTATAATCTATCTAGAGAACTAAGAGAACTTCTATGGAGTAAGGGATTCAAAGCAAGGTATTAAGTACTCTAAGACTTATGGTCTTTCTCAGCTCGTTAGGCTTTATGACACGTTTACGGAGTGCTTCAATTACTAATGCTACAACATGTTCGCATAAGTAGCCTCTTCTTTTACTACAACTGCATTCCCAGGAACCCTCGCTTAATCGGAGCTCGATATCGCATTTTCCTATCTTGCCTGAAATGATATTTAATTCTCTATCATATTGTAAGTTATCTACACTATTGTTGAGCAATAACTCTATGGCTGATCTAAATAATTCTTCATTCAATGTAATATTTGGTGATATAATATTGGCAAGACTTTCCCTCAACTTCTCCACGGAATTAATAGTAACTTCTAATGCTTCGCTTATGATATTCTCTAAATCAGAAATAATTTTTGCTGTCTCAGTTTTTCTCCTCACAACACTACCCCATTCTCTAACAACGTCTATGTCCGCTCCAGCATAATCTAGAACCCTATCCCTAACTCTAATCATAATCGGTGCAGGTGCTAACGGACCAACTACAACTACTTCACCTGGGTTCAAGGCTGGTAAATTATCAAGTAAATCTTGGCTCAATTGCTCGCTTGCATCTCTTACAGCTTCTTGATCCCGGGGATTAACAATCCTAGAAATTATTTGTGATTGACACTGGCTTAGGAGATCGGAGTCTATCTTGCTTGGACGCTGTGTTATTGCTACAAGAAAAACACCAAACTTTCTTCCCTCTGCGGCAATCTTTGATATTATCTCCCTACTCCAAGTATCTTCATGGGTTTTTGGGGGAGCGAATCTATGAGCCTCCTCGAGAACAATAACTATGGGATACGGATATTTTTCTCCTTTAAATCCACGTTTATATCGTACTCTAGCATTAAAGATCCTTGTCAATATATTGTTAACTAAGTGGTCTTGCACCTCTCTTCTCAAACCGCTTAAATTAAAAATCGTGACGTGTCTGGGTTTTAAGATGTTTTTTAATGGTATAGTTGTTGAACCGTATACTCCTATTCTCATTAAATTCTCTAAATACCTTATAACATCGTATCCGGTATCAGTATCACGTTTCAATCCAAGCCATAGTCTCCTTATACTTGTGTCTATTCTATTTTTATAGCCGACATCTTTCTCTAAGTTATTTAAATCAACACCTATTTTATCATTTAATTGATTAAAGTAAGTTTTCTTGAAGTTGCTTAGAGTTCTACTTCCTCTTGTCAAGCCTTCAAGCGATACTATTGCTACCTCTATGAGGTCCTCTAATGTTTTTGGAGAAATAAGTTTAGGGTCGTTAAAGGCATCGTGTAATATACTGGCTAATGTTTTAACGCCGTATAAGACAGCTCTTTGCCTGTGCGCGTTAGGTGGTATACCAGCAATGGCAGCTAGTTCTTCGACGCTTAGATTCTTAATGCTTATCTGATATAATAAATCTCCTTCTTGATCTTTATGACCCTTTAATATTATTGCTGCATTACTGTATTCATCGCCTAACTTGTAAATAGATTCCTTTATTTTAACATATTCTCCGTGAGGATCTAGTACTAGTATGGTTGCGCCTTTCTTAAGTAATTCTTCTATTAGAACGATACTTGTCCAAGTTTTACCTGACCCTGTTGCCGCTATAATTGCTATGTGTCTATTAATTCCATTCATGTTTAAATATATTGGAACAGTTGGTCTTGTTATAAGGTATCCGAGATGTAGGCCCCTCTCTACTGGTACGCTATAGAACTCCTGTAACAGCTCATCCGGCGCTCTATAAACCCAAGTATTTGCGGGCGGTGCGTGTCGAAGCGTATAGATCTTATTCCTCCATTTATATCCTAGTATTTTCGCGACAGCTGTTACTTGATCTTGAGCCTGTGTTTCACTTACTCCTTCAACGACGCTCCAAGGAAGATTAGGGTTCAATCCTATGTCTTTCCTTCTTATTTCTCTTATCTGTGCTATTACTTTTACTCCTATAGGAGTTTTTTCGCCCGGAGGAACTTCTTCTAATTCTATAAATACGTACTCGTAGAGTGGTGGTGGATTCAGGGGGTTTATTGACATTACGAAATAAGATGGAGTAGATTCTCCCGTTATCCTACCGATAATCTCCGTATTGGATTCCTTCTTTGCATTGCTCTCTATAGTTACCAATAGTTATGCCTCCATACTATATCTTCTCGTGAAGGGTATTCTTATATGCTTTTTACTAAGCAGTGCCTCTATATATCTTATATAGTAGAGGAATTGTTTTTTACTAAGCTTAGCATATTTGTGTGCATAAATTAACCAAAGGTTATAATATCGTCTGCCTTTATAGTCTCTAAATAATTCCTTTAAAATACGCGTAAAATACGGGTTTTCTGATACAAATCCTCTAAAGCCGATAGTTTCTACGAGGCTTCTTTCTGATAGTATTTCAACCATTAAAGGTGGCTCGTTTTCTGCTATTTTGACGTAAGAGAGTATAGGAGTTCTCAACTTCTCTAGGTTTTCCAAGAGAAATTCTACGTGTTTATTGAATTTTTCTTGTTTTTCACGGAATGGATAAACACTCATAGTATCTGATAAAAGCTGTCTTAAATAATTCTTATCTTTAAGCCTCCTAATAGGCTCTGCTAATGCGCCAAGAAGTAATGGTTTAGTGTACCCTATAGTCGATCCGACTAGATCTACGATTAATTGTAGATCCTTGTAGCTTGTGTCTAGTACGAGATTTAACATGGATTTTAGTTCAAGATTATCGGTATCCCTATATATTCTTAGGAAAACTCTTCTATTACTTACCGGATAATTCCTCATTAGATCAGCGAGTTTCGGATATTTTTCCTCAAAGTACATGTAAGCGAGATATTCTTTTAATACTCTAAGTGTAGAATCCTTACTTACAAATGCTACCAGTATGCTTCTTTTTTCAATAATGCTTAAGAGTGTAATTAATTCTACTAATGTTTCAAGTATTCTGTCAAGTAAATAGAATTCTCCCAAGCCTATACGATCGGGTTTAGATATTGTTTTCAATAGTTTACTAAATAGGTTGTTTATGATTGCATATAAACTTCCATCCATTAACAAGATAGAATTAGGTACTAAATATTGTGCTGCTCGTTGTGCAACCTTGATTTCAGCTAGCA
>CAZWTS010000096.1:0-21761 GCA_964637085.1 uncultured Desulfurococcales archaeon
ATTTTTCTTTCGATTATATGCCATGTTTATAGCTATAGTTTTTGCAAGAACCTTAGTATTATGAGCTAAAATCTTGATACCTTTTTTGAATCCTTCCTTAAGTTTATCAAATACCATAAATTCTCTCCTAAGCGGAGATTACTTTTTCCTTCGTCTACTTCTATGTCTCCCTAAGAACTTCCTTGCCGATCTTCTGATAGATTCTCGTATTTTTCTTGCATCCTTTTCTATTGTTTCTATAGCATAAGGATGAGACTTATAGATATGTTGTTTTAAACCTCGCTTTGTTCTAAACTTTTTACCGCAATAAGGACATGTAGGCATTTTAAATCACATCAATATTGATGTAATTTTTAGTTAATAATATATGATATATGTCATTTCCAGTGCACCATAATAACTAATTAAGAAATGCTTGTCTCAAAATAATATATTGGCATATACTCTTATATAAGACTTATCCTCTGAGAATGTAATCAATTCTTTTTACTGCCATTAAGTAAAAGAATAATTTAACTATAGTATCTACTACTAGCTAGTGATACTTTATTAGAAAATATTAATATAGGCTATCTTTAGCTAGTATTCGAGGAGAATCTTTTATGAATATAAAGGGATTAGAGTCTAAGAGTCTAGAAATGTACCGCGATATAATTGGTAATAAGAAAATATATGAAATAAAAAAGCTAGCCGACCCATTAAAAGGACTTAGACTCACACATGTGAATTCCACTTCTTTTGGTGGTGGTGTTGCAGAGATCTTATACAGTATGGTTCCATTAATGAATAGTGTTGGATTGAAAACTGAGTGGGAGGTTATAGAGGCGCCAGATGAATTCTTTAAGGTAACCAAGCTTATCCACAATGCCCTGCAAGGAGCTGAGAAGAATCTCGATAACCGCATGAAGGAGCTCTACTTGGAAGTAAACAAGTTGAATGCAGGTAGACTAGAATTAAATGGAGACTTCATAGTAGTTCACGACCCACAGCCCCTAGCGATAAGAAGGTTTCGTGGAGATGGGAGGATATGGGTTTGGAGGTGTCATATAGATTTAAGCAACCCGTATAGACCTGTATGGGAATTTATTTCGAGTCTTCTCCGCGGATATAATGCGTCAATATATCATTTGAGAGAGTATATTCATCCAGAAACGCCTACCCCTAAGAAATACGTTATGCCTCCATCAATAGATCCCTTAAGCCCTAAGAATAAGCCGTTAAGCCGGGATCGTGTAGAAGAAATCCTCCGTAGATATGGTGTTGACCCTGAGAAGCCTATAATAATCCAGGTAGCCCGCTTCGATCCGTGGAAGGATCCTATAGGAGCTATAGATACGTATAGGCTTGTAAAAGAAAAGATACCTAATGTACAATTACTCATGATTGCTAGTATGGCTTACGATGACCCCGAGGGATGGGTTTACTATGAGAAAACCCTAAGACATGCTGGTGAAGACCCCGACATCTTCTTCTTAACTAATCTTGTAGGTGTTGGAGCAGTAGAAGTAAATGCTTTTCAGAGGGCTGCAACAGTAGCTCTACAGCTCTCTATTAGAGAGGGATTTGGATTAGCAGTAACTGAGGCGTTATGGAAGAAGACTCCAGTAGTAGCTAGGCCTAGTGGTGGAATAAAACTACAAGTAATAGACAATGTAACTGGTTACCGAGTAAATACTATTCGAGAAGCAGCAGAGAAAACAATATACCTAATCAAGCACCCCGAGGAGAGGAGGAGGCTAGGAGAAAACGGCTACAAACACGTAAAAGAAAACTTCATTATAACTAAGCATTTAGAAAACTATCTAAGAATACTATTAGAATTATCCAATAGATAGTTGGGTAAAAAATAGATTATAGTGGAGAAAAGGTTATTGTATTATTGACTTACCAGTAGAAGCATCGAATACCGCTACCCTAGTCCAATCAGGCACTATGTATACTATTTCATTTATACCATACTTCGCTCCCTGCTTAGTCTTAATCTTCAATAATGTTTCCTCGCCCTCTGGGTTTATGTCAACGTTTAATATTATCTCAGAGCCCTGGGGTTCGGTAACAAGTATTTTCGCCCTAATTGAACCGGGTTTAGGCTCCTTATATACTTCTACAAACTCTGGTCTTATACCCAGCAACACCTTCATGCCTTCTTCTAAACGTTTAAGCTGGAATGGTATTTTCCTCTTAAAGCCCGGGCATTCGAGTACGTATTCTTCTTCTACTCTACTTATACGGCACTCTATAATGTTCATTGGTGGTGCTCCAATAAACTTGCCCACGAAGACATGACTGGGTTTCAAGTATATTTCCTCGGGGCTTCCAACTTGGATTATCCTACCCTTATTCATAACAGCTATGCGGTCAGCCATGCTTAGGGCTTCTGCTTGATCATGGGTAACATAGATAGTCGTTATCCCCAGTTCTTTTTGAAGCCTCTTCAATTCAGCTCTCATTTCTAGTCTTAGTAGAGCATCTAGGTTTGAGAGAGGCTCATCCATTAACCATACCTTAGGTGTGCGTACAAGCGTTCTAGCTAGTGCTACACGCTGCTGTTGCCCACCCGAGAGCTGGCCGGGTTTACGGTCTAATAATTCCTCTATTTTTAATAGCTTTGCTACTTCTAACACCTTCTTCCTAATCTCTTCCTTAGTTAACCCTAGCTGTTTTCTCTTTATCATTAACGGGAAAGCAATGTTATCGAAAACCTTCATGTGGGGGTAGAGGGCATAGTTTTGGAAAACCATAGCTACATCACGGTCTCTAGGCTCTAGGTCAGTTACATCTCTATCATCTATGAGAACTCTACCTTCATCTGGGAATTCTAGTCCAGCTATTATTCTGAGGGTAGTTGTTTTACCGCATCCACTAGGCCCCAATAAGACCATGAATTCTCCATCACGTACTTCAAGGTTTACATGGTCTACTGCTACTACTTTTCCGAAGCGTTTAACTATGTTTTCTAAGACTACACGTGCCATGTATTATCACCCTTTAACAGTCCATCCAACCATGCCTCGAACATAGTATTTCTGGAGGAGAGCGTAGAGGATGAGGGGAACGGCCATAGCCATGATCGAGCCAGCTGATAGGAGACCCCAGTCTATATGGTATTGACCCTTCATGCTCGCTACTTGGAGTGTTACTACATAGTTGTCGGGGTTTACGAGGAACATTAGTGCGTAGAAGAAGTCGCTCCAAACCCATGTGAACTGTATTGCTGCTACACTAGCTATAGCTGGCATGCTCATTGGTAGAACTATTTTAAAGAATATATGGAAGTCTCCTGCGCCATCAACTCTAGCTGCTTCCTCAACTTCTCTTGGTAGGGCGTCGAAGAAGTTTTTGAGAAAGAATGTTATCCACGCTAACCCCCATGCACTATGGACTAGTATTAGTCCCTGGAGTTTATCGTAGAGTCCCATAGAGTTTAGCATGAAGAATAATGGTATAACAGACATTTGCTGGGGCATAGCCATTATGACTAGTAATGTTATAAACAATAATGTTTTCAGCGGGAAACTAAACCTTGAGAAAACGTATGCTGCTAGAGCAGCAATAAATAGTGGCGCTATAGTTGCTGGAATAGTTACTATAAACGAGTTCTTGTAGCCGGTTGCAACAGAGTACATCGGGTTGCTCCAGGCATCTATAAAGTTCTTTAACGTATAGTTTCCTATGAGGCTCCACCAGCCATGGACTACTACATCGCTAAAGGGTTTTACTGAAACCATAGTAACTCCTATGAATGGTAGAGTCCATATTATAGCAATACTCCATACTATAATGTTTATTACAATGTATTTTAATAGTAGTTTACCTTTCCTTCGCGCCACCCTTCATCACCTGCTTTATAAACCATATGCCTGGAACAAGTGTTATGAGGGCTAGGAGTACGGCTGTAGCAGAAGACCTCCCATAGTCTAGTGCTCTAGCAAAGTACGTGTACATTACAAGCGCCATGACATTTGATGCTCCTCCCGGTCCACCAAGTGTTGAAACATACACTATGTCGAAGATCTTCAAATCCCATAGCATTGTCATTACTACGACTACTATTGTAGCATGCTTTAACAACGGGAATACTATCTTAAAGAATATTTGGAGCCCGCTAGCACCATCTATCTTAGCTGCTTCAATATAGCTTTTCGGTAATGATTCAAAAGCAGCAGAATACACTGTTAAACTAAACCCCGTCCAAAGCCAGACCGAGCCTAGTATTAATGATATAAGAGCTGTTTCGGGATAATTAGTCCACGTATGGGCTAGGGATTCAAAGCCTAGTGTACGGAATACTAGTGGTACAACACCTAGGGTTCCATCGAAGATAAAGCGTATTAGTAGGCCTCCAACAATCATTGGTATAACCATTCCCAGGAAAATAATGGATTTTACTATAGAGCTGCCCTTAACATCATGTAATAGGTATGCTAGTATCATTCCCAGAAATACTACTAGAGGTAAATGAATAGCAACCCATACTATATTATGGACTAATGCTCCCCATGGAGGAGGCTGTGCCTCAACAATATTCTCTGGTATAACAAGGGCTTTATCTGGTGAAGTCTCAGTTATAACCCTATAATAGTTGTCTAATCCTACTCCCTCTGGAGTCAGGAAGCTCATTACAATAGTTCCAATAATTGGTCCTAGAACAAAGGAGCCTAGAAGCACTAGTTCTGGTAGGAGGAATAATATTATTATCTTCTTCCTACTCCGCCTCCTAGTAGCCATTCTATTCCACCACTCACTAAGCCTCTAAGAGACTATACGGTATACCTTAACCTAAGAGCTTCTTCTCCCAGCCTCCCAATCCCCCAAGGACTAAGAGTGGAAGAGACCGTGGGTTAACGGTTTCCCCGGGAATATGGATGGAATAGAAGGAAAAAACTGTTTGATCTAATACAATTATAGCGTAGAGTCGTTTCTAGCCCTTACATGCTGGGTGCTGCTGGGTTAACGTGTCTAGTATCTGGTCTACTTTGCCTGGATCAGCCCATAGGAGTTTTAACTGGTCCCAGAATAGGGTTTGCCAGTCTCCTCCAACGGTATCGTCTAGGTCTGGTACTATTGTCATACCATACTCGGTTATCTTCTTGTAGACTGATTGCATTGGAGGCCATAGCTGGTCTACGCTTATACCCTTCCATGTAGGTATTTTACCAGCTGGTCCAGCTACATGGTATCCCTGGCCTACTGTTGCAATGTATTTTACGAAGTCTTTAGCTGCTTCTAGCTTGTCGGTAAACTTTGGTATGAAGGCATAGTCTGCTCCTCCTACAACACCCTTTGCTCCGGGTAGCGGGAAGAAGTCTAGGTCATTGGGGTCTGGTACTCTACCAGTAATCCATGTACCCATGAAGTATAGTGCGTATTGCTCATTCCACCATAAGTCTGCTGCCTGAGTCCATTCTATTGGTTCGCTAAAGTAGCCTTCTTTTATCAATGGTACTAAGTAGTTATGGAATATCTCTTTAACTTGCGGGTCATTGAATTTTACTTCACAGTTTATTAACTTGTACTGTAGTTCTGGTCCACCAAAAGTTATGAGAAAGTGCTCGGTTATATCGCTCTCCGGCCATCCCACTCCATCGCCAGTTACTATAGGGTTCTTTATGCCCTCAATACCTTTTATCTTGTCTAGTAGTTGAAGGAACTCATCCCAAGTCTTCGGCTCCGTTAACCCGTGGGCTTGGAAGAAAGATTTACGGTACCAGAATCCTGGCTTCAACCACATGGTGAAGGGCGCTCCATAGATTTTGTTCTCATAGGTTACCTTATCAACTATTCCGCCAATGTACTCGTCAGGGTTTATTAGATCAGATATATCTACTACATAGCCCTTCTTAGCCATTTCAACAATCCACCAAGCCCACGGAGTAATAATAACATCGGCTGGTGTTTCACCAGCAGCAAATTGTAGTGGAACGGTCTTAGCTAAGTCTTCTGCTCTACGAGCAATGTATTCTATCTTAACGTTGGGGTGCATTTTAGTATAATTGTTTATAACAGCAGTAAAGTATTCAGCTGAAGCACCAGACCACGGACCTATAACTCTAAGCGTTATCTGTTCGGCAGCCGTTGTAGTAGTTGTCTCAGTGACTGTCTGGGTTTGAGTCTGCACTATAGTTGTAGTCTGCGGGGGCATAGACTTAATGTTCTCTATTTCAGTCTTAATAGTATTCAAATCGCTCTTAATCCCAGCGATCTTAGAGTCTATCATTGCTGCATAGGCTATAGCAACAATTGATAATATTATAGCTATTATAGAAAGATATGCGGATACCTTAGACATATCTGCCATTATATCAACCAGAATATATACTTGCCTTATGACTATACTCCTAGCCCGTAGTATATATTTTTTGTAAAAATATTATCAACATAATCAAAGACTTATCTTAAAACTATATTATATATAAAAAAGAACAATTTATTCCAAAACCTACAATAAGAAAACAAGAAGAAAACTCAGACACCATCTAAACAACAACAATACCAGAAACATGTAGGCGTTCAACCAAATATTTAGACTAGCTGAAATCTTTAATACCACAGCAGTAATAACGTTTTCCAGCTAATAGAAAACATTATAAAATAATTACCTCAGCTATAATATTAGGTAACTAGTTAACTAGTAATACCTCAATACTCCCTTAGAGAGGAGCAAGTATTGGTAGACTATAGGGAATGGATTACCAAGGCTATGGAGTTCCTAGAGGAAGCCCGCGACGACCTAGTAAAGGGTAGATACTGGCTCGCATGCTTTCACGCCCAGCAATCAGTAGAACTATATCTTAAGGGAGTACTTGTAGAGAAGTCTGGAAGCTACCCTTTCACTCATAGTCTAGTCGAGCTACTTGAATCACTAGAATCACTGGGAGCTAGAATACCCGATGAAATATACTTAATGGCTGAGTCACTAGAGAAACATTATACAAGAGCTCGATATCCCAGCACTGGGTTATCAGTATATAATGAAAGAGTAGCAGGTAGGTGTATAGATTATGCAGAGAAAATCATCGAGCATATTAAGAGAATACTTAAGGCATAGAAGGGAAACACTAGAAAAGAGGCCCACTCTTATAAAACAGTTTCTAAAAAAACTAGTTGAAACTATAGGCCAAAATACAACGATAATAGTATTCGGCGGAAGAGGAACCCCTCAAACACTATATTCTACTGAACCCCGAGACCTAGACCTACTAATAATAACAGGAGAAAACACTAACACCATAGAAGAACAAGTATACAGGCTTAAACCACCACGCCTACCCGCAGACATAATAATAGTAAATTATCGAGAATTTAATCCATGCGAAAAAATAATAAAACAAATGCTCAAAAAACACATAATAATACACGATGGCCTAGGCATAGCAGGAAAAATAAGGAAATGCCTACAAGACACCAGCTAATAATAACCAATAAATTCTCCTATTGAGACAAAGATGTATTCAATTCTTTTACGACTTGGTTTTCGATTACGGTTTTGGGTGTATTGTTTGCTGGGTTTGCTTGTCGAAGAAGTATAGTTTCTTGGGGTTGGGTTTCCAGTATATTTCTTGTCCTATAGTTATGTTTTGTATTGTTTTAGTTACTGCTATGTAGTCTTTTTCTCCATTTATATTGAAGTGTACGTGGATTTCTGTTCCAAGGGGCTCGTATCCTATTATTTTTGCTGGATAAGCGTTTTCCTCTGGTTTTAACGTTATTTCTATGTCTTGGGGCCTTATTCCTAGTACTATTTCCCGTCCAATGTATGGTTCTAGTACTTGCATGTATTCTCTCGGTATTCTTATCTTATATGGTCCTGGATCCAGGTAGAGCTCCATGTTTTCTTCTACTAGTACGCCTTCTATGAAGTTCATTGGGGGCACGCCTATGAATCCTGCTACGAACATGTTTGCTGGTTTCTCAAATACTTCTCTAGGTGTTCCTACCTGCTGTATCCTACCTTTATTCATAACTGCTATTCGGTCAGCCATAGTCATTGCTTCTACTTGGTCGTGGGTTACATAGATTGTTGTTACTCCTAGTTCATCGTGTAATAGTTTTCTCAACTCGAACCTCATTTTTATTCTTAGCTTAGCGTCAAGGTTGCTTAGAGGCTCGTCGAGGAGGAATACTTGGGGTTCACGTACAATAGCTCTAGCTAATGCTACACGCTGTTGTTGTCCACCACTTAATTGTCTCGGATAACGGTTTAGTAGATCAGATATACCGAGGAAGCGTGCGACCTCTACAACTCTTCTATGCCTCTCATGTTTTGGTACGCGCGCCATTTTTAATGGGAACTCTATGTTCTGGTAAACAGTCATGTGGGGGTAGAGAGCATAGCTTTGGAAGACCATAGCTACGTTACGCTCAGTAGGATCTACTTCGTTTACTAAGCGGTCTCCTATCCATATCTCTCCTTTATCCGGGTTTTCTAGTCCAGCTATGAGTCGTAGTGTTGTAGATTTACCGCATCCACTTGGTCCTAGGAGGACCATGAATTCTCCATCACGTACTTCAAGGTTTACATGGTCTACTGCTACTACTTTCCCAAAGCGTTTCACAACATTTCTTAAGAGAACTCTCGCCATAGGATATCACCCTTTACCAGCTGTTACGGCTATGCCTCTTATCAAGTACTTGTTTAAGACTATGAACAATATGATTGTGGGAGCTGCTGCTACGAGTGAGCCAGCTATTATTGGAGTGTACTCGGTCCACATGGAGCGCGCGAAGGCGAAGCTTAATCCAACGGGTAAGGTGAAGTTTTCGGGTGATCGGAGAAATATTAGTGGGCCTAGGAAGGCATTCCATGCTCCAAGGAACTGGTATACTGCTACTGCTCCGAGAGCTGGTTTTGCTAGGGGTAGAGCTATGTAGAAGTAGGCTTTAACGGGGCCGCAACCATCGAGTCTCGCTGCATCGAATACGTCGTGGGGTATTGAGAGAAAGTATTGTCTCATAAGGAATATGCTTGAAACATTAGCTAGTCCTAGGAGGGCTAGTCCTAGGATATTGTCTACTAGTCCTAGTCTATAGATTATGATATAGTTTGGAACTAGAGTTATGAATGCGGGGACCATGAGGAGTGCTAGTAGTGCAGAAAATAATGCATCTCTCCCTGGAAATTCTAGTCTAGCGAAAGCATAGCCAGCCATACTTGTAAAAATAATGTTACCAGCAACTATTAGCCCAGCATATAAAGCGGTATTCAGAATCCATCGCGGGAAGAGTTCGAGGCGGAAGAGTTTCAAGTAGTTTTCAAGTGTGAAGGGATTAGGTATCCATTGCGGTGGGTAGGCTGAAGCCTGCTCCCATGTCATAAATGATGCTACGAGTGAGCGGAGGAAGGGTACTAGGTATATGAAGGCGAAGAAGGTTAGGACTAAGTAGGTTATAGTGAGCCAGACTCTTTTCTTAAACTTACTCTTAGTTTTAACCGGCTTAACTGCTATAGTAGTTCACCTCGGGAGTACACGGTATTTCTTCTGGAAGATGTAGGTTATAGAGAATATTAGGAAGAATAGGAAAACGCTTTTCGCAGCTGCAACACCTGGGCGGAGCTTAATAAATGCCTCATTATATATGTCTAGAGCAATAGTATATCCTGCTCCACCGGGACCCCCGCTTGAGCCAGCCATAACCCATGCTAGATCAAACATTTGTAATGCTCCAATAAGCCCCATGACTACTACGTATACTATCATTGGCCGAAGCATTGGTATCGTTATATAAATGAATCTACGGAAGGGTCCAGCTCCATCAAGCATTGCCGCTTCATAAATATCTCTCGGAATAGATTGGAGTGCCGCTAGGAAGGAGACCATGAAGTGGCCGCTAGTACCCCATATAGCTACTAATGCTATAGCGTAGAGAAGATAGTTACGGTCATGTATCCAGTCTGGAGCAAACCCGGGTGCTATGAACTGGAGCATATAGTTTATGAAACCGTTCTTCATAAACAACCATATGAATATTAAAGCAACTATAACGGGACATGTAACTGCTGGTAGAAAATACGATACCTTATAGAATTGTACACCCCTTATTTTCTGGTTAGCGAAAACGGCTAGTATTATAGCTAGTATAGTCTGAGTTGGAACAACTATAGCCGTATACAATAATATGTTTCTAAGCCCCGTGTAGAAGGGCGCGAAAGTATAGAATACTCCACTTAAACCCTTCATTAAATCATTTATTATAACCATATAGTTTTTTAAGCCTACGAACTCCATTGGACCTATATAATCCCATTTAAAGAAGCTTAAATAGAAGGCGAAGAACATGGAGAAGTATCCAAACACGATATTCAATCCAGCGGCAACACTAATTAAGAGTAGGGCTCCCAGAGCCTCACGGTAACGCTTCTTTTCAAGTATATGGGAGAAGCGTTTATGTAGAGGTTTTAGGGGTGTGGAAAAAGGTTTTGAACTCATATCTTAAAAACACCTCGCTTTAAACCCGCCTAGTATTCTCACCCTGAGAAAGCTTCTTGTACGGCTTGTTTCATAGCCTGTAATGCTTCATCTACTGTTATCTCGCCCCTCATAGCGGAAGCCATGATATCGCTTATTGTACCCTCTAGTTCACCTGTCTTGGGGCCCCAGAAGAATACTTGTACCATAGTATACTCTGGTAGGAATGATAGTGATTTCTTGTGCTGAGGCCACATGTTTGGATCGTTTTCTAAGCCCTTAATTGATGGTAGTGTATGGCCCATTTTTACTACTAGTTCCTTCTGTCCCTCGAGTCCAGTAACGTATTTTACGAATTCTGCTGCTTCTTTGGGATGCTCTGTCTTAGCGTTAATAGCTAATGCTACAGTATAGGCCATGGTTACTCTTCCAGCACTACCCTTTGGTAATGGTGCTATATCCCAGTCTTCACCAAACTTGAAGTCTGGGTACTGGTCCGCTAGGAAGGGTATCATCCAGTTACCGCTAATCACCATAGCTACTTTTTGGCTGCCAAAAGCGTCTCCAAGCCATCCAGCTCCAACGTCTCCCGGTGAAACCACATAGGGTGTTAATCCAGCTTCTTCTCTCTTAACCTTGCCCTCATAGTAGAGGTTGATGTACCATGCCATCGTCTGCTTTACTACAGGGTTATCGAACCATGAGGCGTCATCGGGGCTAGCGAACCATGGCTTAGGTGCGCCGTTACTTAATGCTACTGGAACATAGCGGTTGAATCCTCCTAGATAAATTGCTAGACCGGGTACACCAGTCTTATTAGCTATTATTTCAGCGTATTCTTTTAATTCATCCCATGTTTCTGGAGGCTTAGTTAACCCAGCTTGCTCGAACAACTTCTTGTTATAGAATAGTATTAGCATGCTCCAGTCCTTGGGTACACCATAGATCTTGCCATCGCTTCCCTTAAATGGTTCCAGTAGGAAGTCGTAGAACTGGTTTATGAAGTCCTGGCCTAGTAGATCCGATAATGGGTATAGTGCTCCCTTCTCAATAAATGTTGGTGCCCACGAAGAATCTAAGTAGAATACGTCTGGTGCGACACCAGCTCCAAAAGACGCTAAAATATTCTCGTGGAACATCTGCGTTATTACTTCATACTTCACCTCTATGTTTGGATACTTTTGTTCGAACATCTTTATGATCTTCTCATAGTTTTTCATCTCAGTTTCTCCAGCACTCCACCCAGCAAATCTTATGAAGACCTTCTCTACGGGGGTTGCTGTGGTTGTTGTTACTACTTGTGTCTTAGTAGTTACGGCTGTTGTAGTAGTGTATGTTGTTACTGTTGTCGGAACAGTTGATGTAACCGTCTCCTTAACGGTAACAGTTGTTGGAGAAGGCGTTGTTGTTGGTGTTGTTTCTGCTGGTTTCTGCTGGCTCATATAGACTGCAGCAACAGCTATAATGATGATAATAATTACTAGTCCTATTATAAGAGATGTCTTTGCTTCTGCTTTAGAGGGCTTCAACCTATACACCTCCCCCCTAGGAGAAAGAAGCTAGTCTCCAATAACTTATTACTGAGAGGTAGTATATATTCTTTGCCCGACAAATAAACCATGAAATACCTATAGGTTATTAAAACAAGTAAAACATGCAACAAATATAGGAATAGACAACAAGAAAAATATAATAAATACATGAACACTAGTCTATTTAAACGTAAACTATTGTTAGGATTACCTGTCTATAGAGTGTGTCTAGAATAGTCTAAGGAGATAATATCTTGAGGAGAGTCGAGGTCTATGTTAAAGTTCAATTTTAATGATTTTGAGCTTTAGGATATTACTTCTATTACTTCGGTTTCAATGTCTTCTAGAGTAGCACCCCATCCTCCGATAGTTAGTTTTTCACCACTAGCTGTCTTAACTGTTATTCTAGCTATACCGTTATAGACGTCATATATTGTGTCTACTGGTTCTCCTTCAACAACTACTTGTTTACCCGTTCGTATGTCTCGTCCCCTTACTTTTACTGTTATTTTACGGTTTAGTTGTTGTAATATCCTGATCATGTCTATGGCTCTCGTAATGTTAACGAATCTCCTCATAAACACTTTATCGCCGAAGGCAGTATATACGGGTCTTGATAGATCCCTTAGATTGTGAAGGAAGTATTCTGTGAAGAACCTAAGCATGTGCTTGTTTTCTGTGTAGAAGCCTACTGGAAGCGTTTTATCGGGATCATACCAGTTGGTTACAAATAGGGCACTCTTACGGTCTGGTACAACTATTACTATTCCCTTAGTCTTCTTGAAACGGTGTTCGTCAACGTATTTCTGGGGTTCTACTTCATCAAATACTACTAAGCATACTGAAACACCTTTTCTACCGAGCTTTCTTAAACGGTTTCTTATATCTTCTAAAACGTGCTCGTAGGCTGAGATTAGTAGCTCGTGTTCAGCTGATTCTATTAGGTCTATTAGCTTACTCTTAATCTTCTGTAAACTCTCAATCTTCCATATTTCCTCACTCGTACTCTTCTTCTCACGACCTAGTACGTTTTCTATTAATGTTATAGTTTGAGCATATTCCTCCTTAAGGCGGCGTTCAACATCCTCTATAAGCCTCTTTAAAGCTACCCTTGGATCCTCGGCACGGTAGAGTCTAGGTCGTCCTTCAGAAACCATTACTAAGCCCTTCTCCTCTAAACCCTTAAGTACATCATATACCCTAGGCTGAGGTATACGTGCTTCTTTAGCTATCTCAGTACTAGTCATTACATCGTTTTTTACGAGAACAAGGTAAGCTTTAGCTTCATAAGAAGATAAGCCTAGATTACGTAGTCTTGCAACGAGTTCTTCTAGTTTACGATCCAAGCTATTATACACCTCCTAGCCAGAGTTGTCCATGAACCCTTTATCATAGTTTATTTAGTGATGAGGATAGTTGGAGGCAGTAATCGAGTCTAAGGGTTTTATTACTGGTGGTTTTTCCTAGTCCCCCCCTAACGCGTAGTCGTATTAGCTGGTTCAACTATATATTATTTTGTATTATGCCACAACGTCCACTACGTGTTTTTTACCACCAATATTCAAGGTTATTTTAAGCCTCCTCCACTTTTCAGGTAATAATGGTTTAATGCTCTTTAAGGAGCCCTCCTTCACGTTTAAACGAAGGAATCCTAGTAGGATAGCCGCCCATATCCCTCCAGCAGCTGCCACATGGAATCCGTCTCTAGTATTCCCGTATAGGTCTCCGAGATCGGTTTCTAGTGCTAGAGATAGGAGTTTTTCTGCCTCTTCTACTCTACCGATAAGTGCGGCTATGCCCGCATAAGTTGGTAGTGATAGAGAGGATTCATGGGTTGTTCTCGGTAGATAGTACTCATAGTTTTTCTCAATTACCTCTCTCCCATATTCTCTCAGGAAGAACATTGCCGCTACAACATCGGCTTGTTTGATGAGTCTAGTCTTCTCCACCTCGACTATACTAGTTGGATGAGTTACTCCAAACCCCTTATTTTCTAGGACTAGGTCTTTTAGTTTAAAGTATCCTTCAAATTCTTCGCATAAGCCATCGCTTCTACACGGGATATAGATGTTTTCTACTATATGCTTCCATAATTCTACTTCACTTGGCTTAACTTCTAGTTTCCTTATGACTTTAGACCAGTCTTCTCTAAGGATTGCTGAGTGGTAATAGTTTATAGCTAACTCGAGATTCTTCTTAGCCAATACATTGGTATAGAAGCTATTATCTACTCCGGGATGATACTCGTCTGGCCCCATAACATTTCTTATCACATATTTCTCCTTCGATTCATCGAATTCTACTCGACTAGTCCAGAATCTCGCTGTCTCGAAAATAATCTCTAAGCCATACTTACCCATAAACTCGTCGTCACGAGTATATTCATAGTATATGTGTACTGCTAAAGCTATATCAGCAGTAATATGTTGTTCTTGCTCACCAGTCCATATACGTATCTTATTCTTACCGAGTACATCTAATGGTATTTCCTTGGGAGTAGCTTCCACTCCATCATCACACGACTCCCAGGGATACATGGCTCCCCGGTAACCGTTCAGCCTTGCATTCTCCCTAGCTTTGTCAAGCATAGCGTAGCGATACAATAGTATCTTCTTCGCCGCCTCAGGGTATAAGAGAGCATAGAAGGGTAGAGTGTAGAGATCGGTATCCCAGAAAACGTGTCCCCTATAACCTATACCGTGGAGCCCCCTAGCTGGTATCATAAGGTATTCTTGTTCTTCGTCTACTAGTTGGAGGAGGTGGAAGGCATAAAATAATAGCTTGTTCTCGACTTCAGGGTCTCCTTCAAGGCTGAATCCTATTTTATCCCAAGTCCTCCTCCAATCATCGCTATGTTCTCCTAGGAGCTCGCCATAGCCTTTCTCTAAGGCTTTATCGAGTACTCTAATAGCCTTCTCAACGGGGTTGCTTGTTTCGCGGCTAGACGTAATTGATACTAGTCTTATTATCTCTACTCTACGGGTATCCAAGCCGTAGTACTCGGATACTCTATCACTTGTTATTCTCGTCGTCTTATCATATTCTCCACTTATAATAGTCTTAGATGCTACTGCTACTCTATATTTCCCGTCAACGGTCATCATATCCACTATTATTTTATCATTACTATCTTCTATGCCGAGTACTTTGTAGTGTTTTATTGAGAGATTTTCGGGTACTAGTGGATTAGTTTTATCTAATTCTAACGGTGCTTCAATTACAACCCTATTCTTCTGAGTTAATAGTATCTTAGAGTACTGTACGAAGAGATTCTTATATCGGTGGTGAACAAACCTAGTACTCTCATATACAATCTTATCCTTATTAAGAACACAATTAATTCTCGTTTCAAGTACTCCACGATAAGCATCAAGACTCCTAGTCATATCTAGGCTTCCACAGAGCTGGGGTTCAAAGGGCTTAGACCCTATGGTAACGTATAAGCCGTTTACACGGGGGAAGTTAACTAGTTCACGATAGAATACGGGTGTATAATCGTATACTCCAGCTAGAAAGAAGCCATAACGGGAGGGTACTAGTTCTAGTTCACCTCTAACACCTATTCTACCATTGGCTAGAGTGAATAGTGTACCATAGTATTCTTCTCTACTCGGATCATATTCTCTAAACCTATAAGTATACTTCAAGGCATACACCCCACAGCCCTAATCGCATCCAAGGGGTGGAGGTTTGAGAAATTATCAACTACTAGGTTTACTCCGAGTTTAACTGGGTCTACATGTGGGGGAAGCCTATATCCTATTGTTTTAAAGCCTAGTTTACGTGCAGCTTTTATTCCCGAGGGAGAATCTTCATAGACTATTATGCACTCACGTTTTACCCCCTTCACCCTAGACTCTATTTCCCTTAAAGCGTTTTCAAAGACCGCTATTTTCGTTGTAGCCGATCCACTAACATTTACATCAAATAATTCTACTAGTAACCTACCATCGGGTAGTCTAGCATGTTCTGCTATGAGCTTAGCGTTCCGGGAAGCAGAAGCTAGAACTTGAAGCACTCCCATCCTCCGAGCCTCCTCGATATATCTTACTGCATCCATGTTTACTTGGAAGACTTTCTCCTCAACTAGTCTTCGAAAGACATTGTTCTTGTACTCTAGGAATTCTTGTAGAACCCGTCTACCCTTGTCTCCCAATAAGTATTCTCTACTATATCCTCCTAGGAGTTCAAGTATAGCTAAACCGCCCTCAACTCTCGGACGCCCAGAAACATGTTCATCGTAGAATTCGCGTGTAAACCCGTTTATACCGTATTTCTCGCAAGCCTGCTTCCAAGCCTCGTAATGCGGTGTAAATACGACTACTCCATCGAAATCCCATACGAATACTACTGGGAGTAGTTTCTCCATTAATACACCACTCCCCTAAATCGCTGGGAAACACGTTAGAGTGGAGAACGCTATGCCCATGTAAATAATAAGTGTGTTTAACTAAATAAATCTTATCCAAAAACATACTACCAGAAACTAGTATATACCACATGACACGCCAAGAAAATCCTCTAAACGCAGTGAGGTAGAGTAGAAGAATACTAAGCTAGACTAGTTTCTCATACAATAATACTTCTTCTCCAACAATTCTATAATTCCCTATACTAGTGTTTTCGAGTAGCTCCCTCCAAGTTATTAGTAGTAGCTTCTGGAAGCCCTTAGTCCAAGCATAATAAGCAATAGCCTCTAATGCCCTCTCTACTTCCTCTAAGTCTTTTATCCATAAATAGAGCCTACCCTTCCACTTATCATCCCACATGCTCTCTACGGTGAAAACTGCTTCAAGTTCTGGAAGGTATCCGTGAACTCTCATTATCCTATTAAGCTCTACTGCATAAACCCATTGCCGTTTAAGCCATGCAGTATACGAGGAAATTATTCTTGGGGCGACAAAGTACTTATCCATATACCACTCGTATTCTCTCGGAGCATTAACTATTATTTCCGGTACACTATTATTCTTCTCTAGTATTTTCTTAACGTTTAGTTCAGCTATAATTATCTTATAAGCGGTCTCTTTTATCCCGCATTTCTTATAAAATCCTATAGCTTCTGGATTAGGCCATACGCTAATAGTATCACATTTATTCTCTAAGGCTATTCTACGTGCTTCCTCTACTAGTCTTCTCCCAATACCTTTGCGGCGATAATCTCTATGAACTTCTAATACATCTATAAATGCTGTTTTCCCTAGAATACCTCGTTCTACGCCAACATATACTTCTATTTCACCAACTATTCTGTTATTTAAGAGTGCTACTAGGGGATACTGTTCGTTTACTAAAACATAGTTTAAATGAATAGAACACGTTTCAATACTCATCCAGGGGCCACCATTAGCGAATTTCTCCTCAACGCTAAGCTCATTATATGTTGCTTTAATCCTCTTTCCATCAACTATTTTATACCATTCATCAACACCTGAGCAATAAACACCAGCAATACCAGAAGCATCATCTAATTTAGCTAAACGTATCTGTAGCTTGCTTAAGAGTCCTCACCTATGTGATACACTAGTTTAGGAGAGATTAATTATTTCGTTAGAAAAGACCGTGGAAGACCGTATGGCTAGGATTTCACTACCTTCACTTGCCCCGATATCATTACCGCTATAATTGCTAGTGTTAAGAGAGTTGTTCCATCATCGCCTAATCCCACTATTGCCCATAATGGTAGGAATCCTAGGAGGCCTACTATCATAATAACTATTTTTACAATTGCTGCAACGGGAATAGATGTTGCTATTGCTGCTAGGTACTTCTTTGACTGCTCTAATAGTAATGGTATTTTGTTTACATTATCTACCACTATATCCGCTATATTCGATACTACGTCTATTCTACCAATTGCTACTCCTACATCAGCTTTAGCTAATGCTTCTAAATCATTAATACCGTCACCAACCATCATTACCTTACCGTGTTTTTTCTGCTTCTCTACTAGCTGGCTTTTGTCCCTTGGGCTTAGGTCTCCATAGTATTCGTTTATGCCTAGGGAGATAGCTGTTTCACGTACTCTTTCCCAGTTATCACCGCTAGCTATAATGATCCTATACCCCTTTTCTTTTAGGACCTTAATTGCTTCTATTACTTCCTGGCTTATCTTTTCGGCTAAGCATATTTCTCCAGCTAACCTATTATTTACTGCTACATAGACTCTCTTTTCCCGGCACTCTTCTATTGGTACTCGTATATTATTTTCTTCGAGGAAGGCTTTAGAGCCCAATAGTATTCTTACTCCGTTAACTATTGCTTCAACTCCTTTACCCGGGTATTCTCTAGCATTAATAGGAGAGTACTTTGAGGTATACTTAGATAGGCTACGAGATACTGGGTGGTTACTAGTTTTAGCTGCAGTAGCCGCTAGTTCCAGTACTTGTTCTTCACTAAAGCCTTCATACGCGTGTATTGCAGTTACTTCTAGTTCCCCTAATACTAGGGTGCCAGTTTTATCGAATATTATTGTTCTAATTCTAGCAGTATCTTCGAGTACTCGTCCTCCTCTAACAACAATGTTCCTTCTAGCTAGAGAAGCTATTGATAGCGTTGTTGCTACAGCAGAAGCTATTATGAAGGCGCTTGGACACCCAGCTAATAGTATTGATAATGCATTATATGTTGGAGTATAGAGTAATGCAATAGCAAATAATGTTAAGACTACTATAGTGTATTGTGGAGCATACTTTTCCAGCAGCCTCTGTATCCTTGATTTCTCTTCTAAGGCTCTCTCCGCTTCTCTTACAAGGACTTGTAGTAGTGATTCCCGGGGACTACGTAGTGCTCTAATATATACTAGTCCGTCTAGGTTAACGTAGCCGCTTTCAACTCTTTCACTACGCCTACGGTATTGGGGCTCGGGTTCTCCAGTAATAAGAGATGTATCGAATAACGCATTCTCCGATAACAGGATTCCATCGACGGGGACTGTTTCACCGGGCTTAACGACAACTATATCTCCTGGCATGACTTCTTCTACTAGCTTCTCAGTAAATCCCCGGTTCTCCTTAACCGTTATCTTCTCTGGTAATAGTTTTGTTAGACTCGTGAGTTTCCTCTCAGCGTATTCTTCAGCATATTCTTCTAATAGCTCTGATAGAGAGTATAGTGTAAAGACTAGGAATCCTTCGAAATAGTATCCTATAAGCCATGTTGCTATTCCAGCTATCCCCATTAATAGGTCTACTGAAAACCTCCTCTCATGGAGCATCCATATGAATCTAAGTATTATTATAATTGATATTCCCAGTAGAATTATCCCAGTAAACGCGTAGTTATATAGTAGTGATAGCATAGCGTTGACTGTGCTTACAACTGCTATTAGGGGCCAGAAGGCTTTCCCTAACAATCCCTTTATCCTGGATTGATTCTGCATTCTTTACTCCTTTTCTCGGAGAACTATGGGGTAGCCTATATAATAAGACTTATTATTATATTTCAAGAAAGATTATTATATGAGTGTTAATAAGGTATATCTTAGCGGAATAATATATCGACCACCTGTTTTTAAGGGATAGAAAATGCCTATTATAAGCATCTCTATACCAGACAAACTATTAGAAAAAATAGACGAATACACAGTTAGATACGGTTATACGGGTAGGTCGGAGCTAGTAAGAGAAGCAATAAGAGAATTCATAGAATCCAAGCAATGGGTTATGATGGAAAAAGAACCACTAAAAGGTATACTAATAGTATTAACCGACCATGAACAAGGACATAGAGTTGACGAGAAAGTTATTAGTATAATACACGAGTACCAGTCAATAATATCTAGCTTCTACCACCAAATCCTAGAAGATAAATGGTGTCTAAACATAGCTGTAGTAGAATCACCCTGGCCTAGTATTAGGGATATGATAGGAAAGTTGAGGAAAACACGTGGAGTAGTAAAAACGTGGTTCATACCCATAATAGTAGATTAAAATCATCCCACAGCCATCCTAGAAGTCAACCTATATTTTTTCAGATACTTTTATCTATCTGACAGATAAATAATTCTATCAGAACAAGAGGGTATAATTGGGTGTATTAGTTGGCTAGAATCCGTGTTGGGAAACGCGGCGTTATAGTATTGCCGAAGAATATACGGGAGAAACTAGGTATTGAGGAGGGCATGACACTTGATATTGAAGTAGAGGACAAGAAGATAATCCTCTACATACGTGATCTCTGGAGCGAGCTACGAGAAAGAGGTAGGAAGATGAAAGTCGACTTAGAGGAAGCTGAGAGAGAGTTATCGGAGGCTGAAGAGGCTTGGTTAGAAAGAATAGAACAGTAGTAATAGATACTTATGCCTTAATAGCCGATTTAACTGGGCAGGCACCTCCTACTGCAACTAGAGTACTCGACTCAGTAAGACTAGGTGAGACTAGGGGTGTTATACATTACCTAATAGTCTATGAGCTCGCTTATCATTGGAGAAGAAAGCGGCTACCCTTCCGCAATGAAGGAGAACTAAGAGAATTCATAGAAACCTATTTCTACGTTGCCAGTCTAGACCCAGTTATAGCATTAGAAGCAGCTGAAATCAAGGTACTAGGGGATAAACTACTTAGAGAAGCTGTGGAATACGGGGTTAGGGGGAGGAAGCTCTCTACTGCTGATACAACAACAATAGCATTGGCTAGGAGACTTAATGCACCAATAGTAACTGGTGATAGAGACTTAGCATACGTCGCCGAGAAAATAGGTGTTAAAATAATATGGTGAGGAGGGAGACTAGTCTTCCCAAAACCCAGTCTTACCCGTAGACCTATATAGTACTATAATGTACCACACAAGCCCTATACCTAGTAGTAGGTGGATTATACCGTATACTGATTCCCTAAAGACATGGCTGCCGAAGAATAATGCTTCATCAGCCCCCGTTAACCCCGCACTAGGGTTTACGGTATAATAGTATATGATGCCTAGGCCCTTATAGAATAATAGTCCTACCGCTCCAGTAGCACCTATAACATATATGGTAAAGGCTTTCCGCAGACTACTATAATTTACCTTATAGCCCGTTCTCCCTAGAATATATGTTATGAGTAATAGTACTCCTGGTACAGCTACACACGCTATTAGGATGTGGCCGTGGGTTAAGCTGAGATAATAGGATGTAGTAATGATTTCTTCGAGATTCCTATCATGAAGCATGGCTTTACTATACTCTCTATAAACTACGCCAACAGCTAATGCCGCTACGATCATTAATAGAATGTATCTTACCATATAGTTTATTAGCCCTCTAAGACCCCCGCTCATACTCTCGCTCAAGACTACACCCTCTTCCATGGATTGTTTTAAAGCGTATAAATATTTCCTTACTAATTGAAACCGGGGTTTAGACTAGAATACTGGATGTGATTAGTAGTTTCAAGTATTACTAGTGTTTTATTGCTTATTTATGTTTAATAGTATTATTTTGGGAAAAATTTATTAGTAACTTTAACACTGTTAATTTAATGTAAAACGGTGTTATAAATGGAATTTAAACACGTATTCCAAGTAAAAGCATATTCTAGAGAAAAAGGATTCAAAGTAGATGTAGAAGCAAGACAACATAAACTAGTAGTAGACGAGCCAAAAGAACTAGGTGGAACCGATAAGGGAGCAAACCCTATAGAGTACCTCCTCGCAGCACTAGCATCCTGTCTATCAATAGCAATAAGATTCCACGCACATAAGAAAAAGATACAGGTAGATGAAATAGAAGTAGAAGCTAGAGGACTACTAGACCTACGCGGATTCATGGGAATGGAAGGCTTCAAACCCGGGCTCCAATGGGTTGAAGTAAACCTTAAAGTAAAATCACCAGAACCCGAGGAAA
>CAZWTS010000097.1:0-10414 GCA_964637085.1 uncultured Desulfurococcales archaeon
TACGTCTACATAGGCAAGGTACCGACCATAGAGCCAGAGATAATACCAGAACTAGATACCCTAATGAAATGGGCAGACGAGTTCCGCCGCCTAGGAGTTAGAGCAAACGCCGACATACCCGAGGATGCTAAACTAGCACGCAAGTTTGGAGCAGAGGGAATAGGACTACTACGTATTGAGAGAATGTTCCGCAAACCAGAGAGACTAGAAGTATTAAGGAAGGTTATCTTAGCAGAAAACGTAGAGGATCGTAAGAAAGCTCTAGAAGAACTAGTACCCATGATAAGACAAGACTTTAAGGAAATGCTAGAAGTAATGGATGGATTACCAGTAGTAATAAGATTAATAGATCCACCACTACATGAATTCTTACCCGCACCCGAAGAACTCTTACAGGAAATCTACGAGAAGAAGATGAAAGGCGCATCCAAGGAGGAGATCGAAAAACTAGAATGGCTATACAAGCGTGTTAAAGCACTAAAAGAAGCAAACCCAATGATGGGTCACCGTGGAGTAAGAGTAGGTGTAACTTACCCAGAAATCTATTACGCGCTAACAAAGGCTATGGCTGAGGCAGCAGCCGAGCTCATTAAGGAGGGCAAGAACCCCAAGCTGGAAATAATGGTGCCGCAAGTAGCTGAAGCCAAAGAAATAATATTCGTTAAGAAACACGCTATAGAACCAGCACTAGAGGATGTAGCAAAAGAATACGGCTACGAGTTCATAGTAAAAGACAAGCCAGGACACTACGCCTACAAGACAAGTGATGGTAAGGAGTACGAGATACTAGTAGGAACAATGATCGAGACTGTTAGAGCATGCCTAACAGCAGATGAAATAGCCGAGCACGTAGCATTCTTCAGCTTCGGAACCAATGACCTAACACAAGCAACCTTTAGCTTCAGCCGTGATGACGCAGAAAACAAGTTCCTACCACAGTATCTAGAATTAGAAATATTGCCAGCAAACCCGTTCCAGACATTAGACGTTAAAGGCGTAGGCAAACTAGTAGAACTAGCAGTAAATGCTGCAAAGAAAGTAAACCCAGACCTAGAAGTAGGTATATGTGGAGAACACGGCGGAGACCCGAAGAGCATAGAGTTCTTCCACAAAGCTGGACTAGACTATGTAAGTGCCTCACCGTTTAGGGTAATGATAGCGAGACTAGCTGCAGCACAGGCAAATCTAAAAGAAAAGAAGTAAAAACAACTCCTTTTTAAAACACTTAAATTATAATATTACTCTACCCTCCTCATATACCGATACATTAACTTCCTTAAACGGTAATATTATTACGCGTCTAGCGATAAGAACTTCCTCATCTATAACTACTTCATCACCGATAATGCTCCATTCTTCTAAGCGTGCCCATTTACCAATAAAGCATCTCTCACCGACAATACTACTCCTTATAACGGCAGAGTTTTCAACCATTACATGGGGGAATAGAATACTTCCTCTTACACGAACGTTTTCTCCGAGAACAGTATTCATGCCTAGGATAGTGTAGGGCCCTATTTTCGACCCCTTCTTTACTACAACATTATCTGAAATAAATGATGGATGCTCTACTATAACGCTCTCATCTATTCTAGCGTTTCCCGATACATAGCCTCTTGGATGGAGGTATTTGAGTGCCTCTATATTAGCGCGATAATAGTCTGCTGGAACCCCTATATCGCTCCACAAGCCCTCGTGAACATAGCCGTATACCTGGCCCTCAGCTACAAGGCGTGGTATAACGTGCTTAGCTAGCTTTGAGGGAGCTTTCTCCGGTATATATTTTACTACTTCGGGTTCAAAGACGTAGACTCCAGCATTAATCATATTTGAAGGCGCTTTCCCCGGTTCTGGTTTCTCTACAAACCCGGTTATCTTAGACTCCTCATCTAATACAGCAACACCGTATCTTGATGGATCTTCTACCTTAGTCAATACTATGGTAGCGAGACCACCTTTTTTCTTATGGAAATCTAATAGTTTCTTATAATCTATATTACTAAAGATATCACCATAGACTACTAGAAAAGTTTCATCGAGTCCAATGTTTTCTCCTACAAGTCTTATTGGACCAGCATCTCCTAGAGGTCTATGTTCTTCGACATACTTTATGCTTACACCATAGTCTATTCCACTCCCATATCGTGCTTTAATTAGATGTGATAAGTAGCGGAGAGATAATATAATATCTTCTAAACCAGCTTCCCTTAAACTATCTATTATCCAGTCAAGTAGGGGTTTATCAAGAATAGGTAAGAGGGGCTTGGGTCTCGTGAGTGTGAGTGGGCGGAGTCTAGTAGCGAATCCTCCTGCAAGTACCACTACTTTAACCATACTAGAACTACACCTCATTTCATTCTAGTAGGCTTACAAGAACATGTTTTCCTCTTAAAAACTTTACAATATCGCCTATAACTACTACTAGTTCAGAGGGATTAGTTGACGAGAACTCTATTATTACTCCTCGGGGCACGTTAATGTAGCTTAAGGGTTGTGCTTGCTGCATTCTAGGTATAATAACTTTTACTAAAACATTACCAGAAGACCATATAGCGGCTCCTCCAATCTTTTCTAGTCCCTCTACTCTACTATAGAGTTCTTCTAGAACCCCTCTAAGCTTTACAGGGTCCTCGGCTTCAACTAGTATTTTAGCCCGGTAGAGAGAGGTCAAGATTCCCTCGTCTCGTCTAGTATTCTAGTTCTACTTCATAGCCTATTTCTTCAAGCTTCTTTACTAGTTTCTCTAATCGCTCTACTTGCGGTACTTCTGCAATAATTGTTACTTCAGCCCACCCGGGTTCTAATCTTGGATCATACCTATCATGGCTTATCTCTATAATGTTTAGTCTTGCTTCAGCAAGGTGTTCTAGGAGTGTTCTAAGAGTACCTGGACGATCTGGTAGCTTAGTCCTCATGATGACTATGCGTTTCTGTCTAACTAGTTCCCTCATAACTATACGTGAGAGTAGGGTTACGTCAATGTTTCCCCCACTAATGATTGATACTACTTTTTTGTCCTTGACATTTATTTTACCGCTTAGTATTGCTGCTAAGCCAGCAGCACCTGCTCCCTCGGCTACGGTCTTACTCCTCTCCAATAGCATTAGTATAGCGTGGGCTATCTCATCATCTGTTACCGTGACTATATCGTCTACTAGTTCTGAAACTAATTCAAAGGTTAGTTTACCGGGTTTCTTCGTTATTAATCCATCAGCTATGCTGGGCCGGGCTTGAATTTCTACTATTCTACCGGCTTCTAGAGAAGCTTTCATTTTCGGAGCACTAGCTGGCTCAACACCTATGATTTTAACATCGTCTCCTAGAGTATTCCTTATCACGGATGCTATACCAGCTATGAGTCCTCCCCCGCCTATCTGTACTACTACGATATCGATGTCTTGTAGTTCTTCTAGTATTTCTACTGCAATAGAGCCCTGCCCCGCTATGATATCGGGGTCATCGAAGGGATGGATAAAGGTTGCACCCGTTTCTTCTGCTATTTCTAGAGCCTTACGATAAGCGTCATCGTACACGGTTCCATATAATACTACTTTAGCACCATAACCCTGTGTTGCTTGAATCTTACTTATAGGAGCAGTCTCGGGCATAACGATGGTGGAGGATATACCAGCAGCAGTAGCAGCAAAAGCTACACCTTGTGCGTGGTTTCCCGCTGATGCAGCTACAACACCTTTCTTCTTCTGGTCTTCGGGTAACTTGTATATCTTATAGTAGGCTCCACGTACCTTAAAGGCTCCCGTGCGTTGAAGGTTTTCAAGCTTCATATATACTTTACCACCAGTTAGCCTAGAGAAAGTCCGGGAGAAGTCGAGAGGGGTTTTGTGGACGACCTCTCTTAGTATGCGACTAGCGTGTAGGGCTTCAACATATATATTTGAAACTAGTTCTTTCGTATTCATTTCTGGTTACGCCATCTTATACTTGTATTACTATAACCTTAAATATCCCTCAGATAATAGTTCGGAGAAGAATATTCCAGTATAAAAGGGTAGTAGTCAATGTATAATCCGAGTAAACTTAGGCATAGTATACTAGCGTCTTCTCTAAGGGAAGTAGAGGTAGAATTAGCTGGGTTAAAAGAAGAATTGAAGCCAAATGATGAAGTAGAAATAGTGTTAAAAGGTCCACGCGTACTTGAAATGATAACAATGCTTCCAGAACTCCTACGCAGGCACGACTATGGATTAGTATGGGCTGAAGAAAACATTAACGAGATGACTATAACAGCATATGCGAGATATAAGACTACTTCACCATCAAAAATGAGGTTAAGAGAAGGATTAAGAAAGCATAGACACGAACACGTACACTAACATAGCATAATAAGAAATCTCATTGCCATTGGAACTATTTATTCTAGAAGACTACATAGTTCTTCCACTAAGTTGAGCTCTACGAGTTTCCTGTAAAGCCTACGTATATTTCTACTATGGAATAAGCTGTTATGGGGTCTTAGACTACCGCTAAAAGTCGATGGTATGTGGAGTAACTCGTGTATGAGAACCCTAATTCTACCCTGGCAGTCGAGTTCAGAAAAGTTTTCCTCAACTAGTTCTATAACGTAGAGTGGTGGTAAGCCAAAGCCCACTTGGAATGGGCGGGGAAGACCGTATATTCTAGCATAAGCTTTCGTTCTAGCCTTACGGCTGCGAACCACTCTAACACTATTAGATGAAACCTTATTCAACCCTAGAGCTCTGGCTATGATTTCTATGGCTCGTGTAGCCCTTGGGTCATAGACTATCTTTAACCTAGTCAACCCACAAGCCCTCCCGTCTAGAGCATACTATTTCTCTTAGATTGTAGGCTAAGAACTATTAGGTATTAGTGTCCCTCATTATAACCTGGTAAGGAAGGTTTAGTTGTGGTGTAAGGAGTTTGTCGTATTATATACTCGATGAAACGGATAGAGCTATACTAAGGATACTATTAGTTGATGCACGTACACCTTATAGTAGAATTGCACGCATGCTCAATGTTAGTGAAGCAACCGTATACCTACGTGTAAGGCGTTTAAAAGAAAAGGGGATTCTCCGTGGTTTTTATGCTGATGTAGACGCGTTTAAAGTGGGTTATCGAGTACTAGCTTTCACACTAATAAAAATAGATCCGAAAAAGTATAAGGAGGTCTTAGAGAAGCTTAGGGAGATAAAAGAAATAGTTGAACTCTACGAAGTAACTGGCGAGTACATAGGTCTTGCTAAGATTAGAACGAGGACTCAGGAGGAATTAACTGAAGTAATAGACCGTATAGGCGGTATTGATGGAGTCTTAGCAACTAATACATTATATGTTTTAAGAATGATTAAGGAGGAGCGTAGACTCAACATCTAGGGATAAGTGGATCAGGGTGAGAGCTCTAGGGCATCATTAACCCGTGGTTTGCTAGTCATCATCTCCGTATAAGCTCTACAACGTGTCTCGCTATAGCTTTTGCTGGGTCTACACCCGTAGCCCTAGCCAACCCCTCCCATAGAGGAGAGACATTAGCCTCTAGCACATAGTATTCGTTATTGTATTCTGCAAGATCTATTCCAGCATACTCTAGGCCTAGAATTCTAGCAACATTTAACGCTATCTCCTCTAACTCTCTATTTAATTCTGCTTTAACTGTAGTAGCCCCCTGTGCTACATTGGTTTTCCACTTACCTGGAGCAGCTATACGGTAAGCGGCTGCTAGTACTCGTTCGCCTACAGTAAAGACTCTTATATCACGGCCTGGTTTCTCAATATATTTTTGAACATATATGGGATGGCCTAGGCTTAGCAGGGTTTTAGCTACTCGGTAAGCTATATCTGGGTCTTCTACTTTCACTGAACCGAAACCTAGACTCCCTATAATGGGTTTTATTACAACCGTACCCCATTCTTTCACGTAGTCTACTACGCGTTGTACGTCTTCAGTTACAATGGTTTCCGGGACTCTTATACCATGTTTTGCTAGGAGGAGTAGGCTAGTATACTTATCTCGTGCTTTAATGAAGGCTTCAGAAGGATTTACTACCACTACCCCCATAGCTTCGAGCTCTATTAGAAGACCTATGCGCTTCAATAATTGCTCAGTAGTAGCAATTGCACCTAGACTCCTAACAACTACTCCATCAACACTTAGAATTCTCCTACCATACTGCACCCATAGGGTACTTGTAGCAAAGTATCCTGTAAGCATTGAAACCCTATAATAGTGTACCTTTACGCCGAGGTCGTAGAAGGCCTTCATTAACTGCTTTGAAGTTCTAGTTGGACGCGGGGCTTCGTGTAGTATAGCTACCTCCAAGACGCTAGCCTCCTCTAAGTAGACTTGTATTTCTTCGGATTTAATAAAAGCCTAATATAGTAAGAAAGTATAACCAAAGGAGGGCAATCCTAGGAGAGGGCTAGGAGAGTGTTGTGGGATACATTACTAGTAGCCACCGTTATAGTAGTCTCGCCACTGCTAACCTACGTAGTAACTAGTTGGGTTATAGAGTGGCTTAGGGCAAAGGGGTTTACAGGTAGAGATGTACATAAGCCTTGGCATCCTAGTGTAGCAGAACCCGGTGGTATCGCCTTAATTATAAGTTATCTCGTCTTATCAGCGATATTATTGTTGGTTCCAACGCCTCTCAATCCTGTTAAAGTATTAGCAGTTACTATTAGCTCGCTATTTGCTGGCTTAGTGGGTCTCGTAGACGATTTTAAGGTGTTGAAGGCTCGGACTAAAACGGTTCTAGCCTTTACGGCTGCTACACCGATAATACTATTACATGCTTATGATCCGAGACCAATAATGCCTTTCGCTGGGCCTCTAAGGCTTACAATAATATATCCGCTTCTCCTACCCTTCGCCTACGCTATAGTATTGAATGCAGTAAATATGGCTGATACACATAACGGTGTTGTACCGGGTACGGGGTTGCTTATAGGCGGGGTCCTCTTGTTCTCTACTATATCTACGTATCTAAGAGGCTATAGTGATGTTACGGGTGTAGTCTTATCTCTATTATTCATAGGTATTCTTGCAGGTTATGTATGGTTTAACTGGTTTCCAGCAAGAGTATTCAATGGTGATAGTGGAAGCTTCCTCATAGGCGCGTTGATTGCTGGTATAGCGGTAGTGGGTAGAGTAGAAGTACCAGTAATTATAGCGTTAATGGTCTACATTGTCAATGGGTTCCAAATACTACTATCTATACGTGGACTAGTAGAGCGGAGGCAAATAACTGTTAGACCGGTGAGAGTAGAAAATGGGTGGATTAAAGCAAACCCGGATAAGCGTGCTCCGATAACTCTACCCCACTTGCTCAGCCTTAAAGAACCATTGAATGAGAAGGAAATAGTCTTAGGCTATATGCTCTTAGCTGGCTTCTCTAGCCTGCTTGGGATAGTTACTGCAATTATATGTTATTGGCTTTAAGTATTTCTACTAGAAGTAATCCGTAGACTGGTGCCGTTAGGGGATCTGTTTTAATCTTCAATTCTATGACTTCTATCCTCTTAGCTCTAGACCTAAACAATAGCTCTCTAACTGAGTATTCCTCAACACTCGTAGAGAATAATAGCATAGTCTTTATCTTAAGGTCTTCTAGTAGTCTTAGAGCCCTAGTAATATCGACTATGGGTGGAGGATTACCCGTCTTAGAGGCTATGAGTGCTTGGAGCCTGTGTGCTACTGGCTCCATGGTTGGAGTATAGGTTATCAAGTCTATATGCTCTATACTCGTCTTAATAGTATCGAGCTCTATAGAGTATATGGTCTTCAACTCATCTATTATCGAAGAGAAATCTGCTACCTCTATTCTAAGCCTATTAAATCTTAGCTCTCGGTCTTCTCTCCCCTTATACTTTAACGCTACACTATACCCTGCTCTTACCGCTAGGAGTGTTTCAGCGAGAATAGTATCTTCTCCCGGTGCTTCAATGAGTATAGTGTTCTTTAACCTCTTCCTAATATACTCGGCTGGAGGAGGCGATATTATTAAGAGCTTATTCCCCGTATAGTAGACTGTGTCTACTAGTCTTATAACACTGTTTTCAACACCTTTCTCCGCGAAAAGTATTACACGTGTGTCCTCAGTATAGGGGGCTATGTGATAGGTAACCGTATCAATGCATCCAGAAATAATATTCTTGTTGGGTGAGAGTACGTAGAGGTAGGAGGAAAAAATCCTTGCAGGTACGATACCTAGTCCAGTATAAGTTATAGCTAGTCTCTCCGACTCCTCTACGAAGCCCGCTACTACACTATTATTCCTCTCAGCCCACTCCTCTAATCCTCGTACACGTTTAGTTAGAGACCAAGCCTTCCTCATAGCCTCTATATCACCGCGTATTTTAGGGATTCACAACAACTACACTCTTCTCTACTTGGTTCTTCGGGGATTTTCGGTATAACAGCATATAATAGCTTCTTCGCCTTCTCAACGTTCTCGGCCATGACTCTCGCAACTTTCTCAGCTGTTACTGGTTTTTCAGCCCATACATCATAGTCTGTAACCATTGCTAGTGTAGCATAGCATAACTGGGCTTCGCATGCAAGGTTTACTTCTGGTACGAGAGTCATTCCTATAATGTCTGCTTTAAATACCTCCTTCCATACACGGCTTTCAGCTCTCGTAGAGAATCTAGGACCCTCTATGCAGATATAGGTTCCACGATCATGTATAGTTATTCCAAGCTCCCTACCCGTTTCTACTAGTAGTTTTCGGAGATGCTCGCAGAAGGGGTCAGCCATGCTCACATGGGCTACTGTTCCACCTTCAAAAAACGTGTACTCGCGCTTCTTCGTCATATCTATAAACTGGTCTGGTACTACGAAGTCTCCAGGCTTATAGTCCCAGCGTAGGCTTCCCACAGCACTTACAGCTATAATCCATTTAACTCCGAGGGCTTTGAGAGCCCATATATTTGCACGGTAATTTATTCTATGTGGTGGTATGCGGTGTCCACGGCCATGGCGTGGTAGGAATGCAACCCTTTTACCCTTAACTCTACCAACGATAACGTAGTCGCTTGGCTCACCATAGGGGGTATATACTTTAAGCTCTACTGGCTCCTCAATTATACCTGGATCATATAGGCCGCTTCCACCAATAACTCCTATTTCCGCTTCATGTCTACCGGGTTTAAAGACTTGGAAAACCATGACTCCTAGCCCTCCCAGCACCATAGTATCTAGGGTATTCTACTAGGAAAAATAAGTATCCCTTTAAACGCGGGGTCCTCGGCTTCATAGTTTTTATTTAATTAATGTATAGTTATATTTATTTTCTAGACATACACTACGCTTCTACAAGGGAATCTCGTGGCTAAAATCCCGGTTAAACTAGTTTCTTGGGAAGAAATAGTTGAGTGGACACGCCAGCTAGCTAGGAAAATAAAGGAATCAGGCTATAAACCAGACGTAATAATAGCAGTAGCCCGCGGTGGCTACGTTCCAGCAAGACTCCTCTGCGACTTCCTAGGAGTAGAAAACCTTGTTTCAATTCAGAGCCAGCACTGGACTGAAGCAGCTAAAAAAGCCGAGAAAGCCATTATAAAATTCCAGTACAAAATAGATCTAACAGGCTATAAAGCACTACTAGTAGACGACATAGTTGATACAGGGGAATCAGTTAAACTAGCAAAAGAGTTCATAGAAAAAGAATGGAAGCCAGCCCAGCTGAAAACAGCAGCAATGCAATGGATATCATCCGTAGCGAAAATAAAACCAGACTACTATGCAATAGAAGTAAAAGAATGGATATGGTTCCAATACCCATGGACAAGACTAGAAGACATAACCCAATTCATAAAAAGAATAATAAAAGAAGAACTAGCAGGAAAAACCACAAAAATAACCATAGACCAACTAACCCAAAAATTCAAAGAATGGTACGGAATAGAACCCCCACCAAAATACTATCAAGAAGCCCTACAAAACCTACAAGAAGAAAACCTAATCCAAATACAAAACAACACCATAACCATAAAAACATAAAAAACAAACACAACAAGGAATATAACCCCCACCAAACAAACTAACCAAACCGAACCCCCAGAAAAGCGGGGGTGCCCGAGCCTGGACAAAGGGGTCGGGCTTAGGACCCGATGGCGTAGGCCTGCGTGGGTTCAAATCCCACCCCCCGCACCAATCCACTAAACACCAAAATTCTAAACCAAACAAAACACCCAACAACTAATAACCAAAACGTTTTTATAACCATATATAAGCTCTTCATTGATGTGGTTATATCAAGGATTTATCCCAGCAGAAGCTGGGATGAATATATGTCTTTGTCTTCAACTAGTCAGTTTTTAAATAGTTGTGTTTCCCTCATAATAGATAATTGTTTCTCTCCGTAGAGTTTCCCGGCCCTCGCATTGCATCTTTCTTTAGGGTATGGTTGTGAGCACTATGTAGCCATGGTTATGG
>CAZWTS010000098.1:0-3122 GCA_964637085.1 uncultured Desulfurococcales archaeon
GCGATAGCATGTACATTACATCGTCTAAGCATATTACTCCATCTATATCGTAACCATTGAATACTATTACACATGGCTGTCTCCTCCTAGATATAACTGATAATACTTGATATAGGTCTACACCTGATCCCACAATACCTATTCTTGAAGATGCTACTTCTCCTATTTTTCTTCTACTAAGATATTTGTGTATTAATTGTATGGCTAGAGATCTAGCAGTAATAGTTCCCTCATAGATTTTAGGCTCACTACTTACTCCCATTGAAGTATAGTTTCCTAACGTCATTCTCCTTATTACTGATTCTACTTTTTCTTGCTTCAATACTCTTGTACGTGTAATAGCATTCCCTATGTCTTTACAACTTATTTTCGAGAAGCTTTCTCTAAGACCACCTATTATTCCCGCTAACTTGTAGAAGTCTATTAGGCCCAGTAGTTCTCGGTTCTCAACTAATGGTATATGTATGAGACCATAATCGTATGCTTTAGAGATGCATTCAACTACCTTCTCGTTTTTAGTACAGTAGAGGTCTTTGTCTATTAGCTGAAGCCAATCCAAGGCTACCAGTATCCCCAGATACTGTTGTATAAGCGGGTATAAGTGTTATTGTTTTATAGGTGTGGGAAACAGATAATAAGACGCAATAATACGAGACACATGTTAGCTAGTAGAGACGATGGTGTATGATGACATGGTTCAAAATAATTCCTTTAGTATACGGGACCCCTACGGCCATGTAATTAATATTATAATTGAACGAGTCTCTAATTATCTTAGAGAACACTATAGTTATGAAGACAAGAGTTTCTTATACTCGCTTGTAGAAGAACCCCCAGTGGAAGCTTATGGTGATTTAAGTTTACCCTTATTTAGAGCTGCACGTATCTTACGAACTAATCCCGTAAAATTAGCTGAGGAAATAGCTAATAATATCGGGGAATTACCATTTATCTCTAGAGTAAACAATGCTTCTGGATATCTAAACTTCTTCCTAGATTACCCAAGTTTAGCTAAACTAACACTAGAAACTATTCAGGTATTAGGAGAAGACTATGGTTATCTTCCAGTAGAGAAGCCACGCAGAATTGTAGTTGAGCATACGAGCGCTAACCCGGTACACCCATTACATATAGGGCATACTAGAAATGCTGTGCTAGGTGATACTCTAGCTAGATTACTAGCTAGACGCGGCCATATAGTTCAGAGGAGATTCTATGTTAATGATCTGGGAAGACAAGTAGCAATACTACTCTACGGTTACCTTAATGTACCAGAGAATATAAGGCCCGAAAACGTTAAGCCAGATCACTGGCTAGGACTACTCTATGCCATAACCCATACGCTAGTCGAGATATATGAGCTTAAAAAGAAAGTAAACGAGGCATTAAGAACTGGTGATAATGAAGCGTATAGAGAGCTTATTAGAGAACTAGATAAGCTAGTAGCTTCTGCAAGTGAGCTCCGAGAAAAGAATAGAGAATTATTCGACTACCTAGCTAGTAGGTTGAAGGAGAGAGATAATGAAAAAGAAATACAGGAATTAATGAAGAGAATGGAGTCGGGTGAAGAAAGTGTTAGAGGAAAACTAAGAGAATTAATAGACACGTGTCTTAAAGGCTTTAAGGAGACCCTAAGAGCACTTGATATAGACTTTGATAAATGGGATTATGAGAGCCACATAGTATGGAGTAGTATGGTTAAAAAGATATTAGAGGAAGCAAGGAAATCACCTTACTTTACCCTACATAAAGGAGCCCCCGCACTAGATCTCCCAAGACTAGCTTCCAAGGACTTGTATAGAAGGCTTGGAATTAATCTATCCCTCGACATACCTCCACTAATACTTCAGAGAAGCGATGGAACAACCCTATATGCGACTAAAGACCTTGCATATACTCTCTACAAGTTCCGTGACTTCCAGGCGGACCAAGTAATCAACGTTATAGGTGCGGAACAAAAACTCCCGCAAGCCCAATTAAAACTAGCCCTCTATGCACTAGGCTATAAGAGGGAAGCCGAGAACCTCATCCACTACTCCTATGAAATGGTTAATATACCCGGAATGAAAATGAGTGGAAGACTAGGAAAATACATCACCCTAGACGAGATAATAGAAGAAGCAAAAAGAAGAGCAGAAAAAGAAGTACTAAAGAGAACAACCCTCAAAACCATAGAAGAAAAGAAAAAAGTAATAGAAGCCGTAGCCATTGGTGCAATAAGATACACACTAGTTTCAACAGCAGCAAACAAGCCAATAACATTCAAATGGGAACAAGCACTAAGCTTCGAAACCAATGCAGCCCCATACATCCAATACACTCATGCAAGAGCAACAAGCATACTAAGAAAACACCAAGAAAAACACGGCCCAATACAATGGGATAACATAGACTACAACGCCATACTAGAAAACAAGAAGAGAATAAAACTAATAAAACTAATAGCGAAATACCCCTCAACCCAAGCAAAAGCAGCAGACGATCTCAAACCAGAAATCCTAACCGAATACATAAACAAACTAGCAGACACCTTCAACTCCTGGTACCAAGAAGACCCAGTAATACACGAACCCAACCCAAGAAAAAGAAACCTAAAAACAGCAATAACCTATGCAGTAAAAATAGTAATCAAAAACACACTAGAAACCCTAGGAATAAAAGCCCCACCACGAATGTAAAAACACGGAAACCGGGGCCCGTCGTCCAGCCTGGAAAGGACGCCGGCCTCCGGAGCCGGAGGTCCCGGGTTCAAATCCCGGCGGGCCCGCCACATAAATGCCCCGGATATAAGCCTTCTTAGACTGTCCCCAAGTCCATGGAACGAGCTGGGACAATGACTTGCTTCTCAATCGGTTTGGAGTATACGCAAGTTAGCGGGAGCTCTTGGAGTGAGCAAGTCTAGCCTTCACCACATCCTCAAAGGTGAGTAGCCGGATAGCATCACCCGGATAGTCGACTACAGAGTATACCTAGATCTGCCAGATATTCAGACACTATATTAGGTACCTAGCTGATAGGGTTTACCCGAGATACATCAACCGTTAACTCGAACTAGTCCAAAAATCAAGCAACCTTGAAATCGAAAGCGGGAAATATTATCATACTTGTATCTGTGAAGAAGG
>CAZWTS010000099.1:0-3470 GCA_964637085.1 uncultured Desulfurococcales archaeon
GTTTTATTACTTCCAATAGCATTTTACGTATTTGTACGTAGGTTCTATAGCGGTCTGCACGCATCTATGGCTACGTACATCTATCTCTTTGGATCTGGTTTCGGATGGGTATATGTTCTAAACTTAGTGAGGGAGGGTGAATCATGGATAAAATCCCTATGGCATGTGTGGCTAGTGACAAACGGCGATATAGGTTACGGACTAGGTACATGGATATGGACTTCGTATAGACCTGTAACTATAGGAACATTGTCTCTTTTCCTTTTTCTGTACACCATTCTGAATGATCAAATTGATAAAAAGGTAAAACAGATGACGCTTTTTTTAATGCCAGCTGTGTTAATGGTTTATCACCCGAGCGAAATTGTTCTGATGTTGCTCATAATACTTGGAGTATTACTGACGAGTAATGTAAATCTAAATGTCGTTATTTCCTTTGTCATGGGTACTCTCTTTGGAACAGCAGTAAAGTTTATTTATTTACATTCATTCCAAGGGATCTTATCATTTCCGTTGTTAATAATTATAGTTGTTTTTCTTTTTTACTTGCTGGCCACTTATGTCAGGGAACTCAGTTCAGTAGTTAAGAACATTAGTATAAATTTAATTATTCCTACTAGTAAAGTGATTAAAGTTTTATGCTTAACAGTTATACTGAGCTATGCCATTGCTTTATATAGATATATTTTGCATCCGGAAAAATATATCTCTAGTGTTCCTAGAAGTTTATTACCTGTGAACTTGTACCACTATGTAATTCTGCTGGGCGTTCCCGGTATTTTGGCAACATTTACCTTTCTAGATAAAAATTTTACAAAAAAACACAACAGCAACATTAATAAAGCTCTTGTATATGTGATGATACTAGCGTTACTCTTTGGAAAAGTAATTACATACATTAATGAAAGTCCGTTTGCACCTTTGTTAACAAACTTAATAGGATACACATATTTTGAGAGGAGGATAATCGCTAGCCTTGTTTACCCTATAGTGAGTATAATGGCCTCAAATGTTTTTGTCTTAATAGTGGAGTGTATAAAAAGTCGGGAAGAATGCCCATGAAACATATGATCAAAGCTCTATGTAGTGTACTAGTCCTAGTATCAATTATTGTGTTGGTTAGTATTACATCGCTTCTTTACACCGTTGATTTTCAGCTTAAAGTTACAGAATTATCTAAAAATGCCGTAGGGAATGAAGGTAGAGAATTTTTAAACTACATCTTGTCCCACCATGACATCTTGAGAAGATTATCAAAGTCTAATATCTTAGCGTTGTCTCCTAAAGCTTTTCTGCTAGCGCAATACTTACCCTCATTATGGAGAATAAATCTATACAGACATGTGTTGGGTAACTTAAGATATCCAAATCTTTTCTTAACTATTTGCTCCTCTTTTAATGCTAGCTGCTCCGTTATTTACGGAATAACGGATGTTAAGCACATTAATTCCTCCTCTATCCTTTGGTATCTCATTAATCTGGCAAGAGTTTCTAGGGTAGGTAATTATAGAATTTTCTTCCTACCGTACATGGTACCGCCTTCTCCTAGAAGTAATGTGTGTTTAATATTTAAAGATTTCAATGAAAACATAAAGTTTATTTCTATGGCATTATCACGTTTAGGGGTAAACTACACTCAAGTTTACTACCTTGATATTAACTCTCTTCACAAATGTAACTGGCTCGTTTTTCCATCTAATCAATTATTTCGTGAAATGCTGAAATTAAAGCTAGTGAAATTCCCTAATCTTTCGAATACTAATATGAATACCAATGTTATTGTATTGAACCCAGATGGCTCCTACAATGGAAAGATTTCAAATTTAACTATAATTAACGTCAAAAAGAATCTCTATTTTATAAATATATTCCCGTTATCTACGGCCTATAAAGATAATCTCTTGAATTTACGTGATTATATAAACATACTAACTGAGGCGCTAGGGCATACCAATATTCCCAAGGGGTCGCAGGAAATTAACACTAATATAGACTTTGTTTCAATGTACAAAATTACTCTTAAAGATTTGATGATTTCGGGAAATATTACTATTAAGCCCATATCAGGAAGTATAATTGTGCTTCCATGTGAGAACACTGAGCCTTTTATTATAATGCAGTTAAGAAATAACAATAGCAATATCGATAACATGAACATGCTAATAATTAAGGCATCTAGGCTAGCAATTCGTGAGAGGTATGGTTATTATGCCTTGCTTGATCTCCACAATGCTACAATAATTTCTAAATATCCGCTAGAACTACTAATGGTAAAGAATAATGGTAGTATAAGGTCTGAGGTGAAAAGTAATGTAACTCGCCTAGGTGACGTTCAGTTACTATTAAGGGGCTTTGAGCTAGAAGCTAATGGTAATATTAGCCTGTTCGATATTTACACTTTTAAGGAACTATATTCAAAATTTAGCTTTACGGGGGAAAATGTAAAGGTATGTGGCTCTGTGAGAGTTTCGTTAATCATTTTTGATTCATATATTGCAGGAACAACGTTATGGATCGATGGAGCAGTAAAAAATCAAAGAAATACTGTATATGATTACGAAATAGACATAAATTTCTTGATATATGTAGTAATTCCTTCAGTAATAATAGCTACGTTTATCTTAATATTACGTGAATGTATGTTTAAGTGCCGGGGTTGGAGGCAGAGATGAACAGGAAAATATGCATAATAGGCCTAGATGGTGTCGGTTTGCGAAACCTAATAAAGATACTAAACGCGTCTGCCTTAGGAGCCATAACAGGAATTATTAACAGAGGATTTGTATCCTCTTTCCTATCCATCCCTCCTTATACGCCGTGTGCTTGGACTAGTATTTTCACAGGGGTTAACCCTGGCAATCATGGCATATATAGTTTTTCTAAGGTTTCTAGAATTAATGGATTTCAGATATCACTTGCTTCTTCGTATGATGTCATGTATCCTAGAATCTTTGAAATGTTTGCAATGTTTAACCTTAGGAGTATTGTTATAAATGTTCCAATAGTTTATCCAGCTCAAGGCATTGTTGGGCTTAGAAACCTCATTGTAATTAGTGATTGGGCTTCCCCCAAGCAATTTATCTTACCTAAGCAATACGAGCAAAAGTATAAAGAGTACCTAGTTGAGCCTCCGCATAAATGGGCCGAGGTAACCAATGTGAAAACCTATGTAAAGCTTGTTGAGAGTTTTCTTAGTAAAAGACTTAGTCTGTACTATGAACTCTTTGAGAAAGAAAACTTTAATCTATTTATAGTAGTGTTTAGTGAACTTGATTGGCTTATGCATAGAATTCCAGATATTATCGAAGGAAGGCAATTAAATTTAGTTTACAAGATTCTTTCGTTAATAAATAATTTTATACGCAAAGTTCGTGATGCGTGCGATCTCATTGTCCTGGTAAGTGACCATGGCTTTACCATTTCAAGAATATTTGTAGGTGTAAACAGTATCCTAGCTAACGAGGGTTTAG
>CAZWTS010000100.1:0-5430 GCA_964637085.1 uncultured Desulfurococcales archaeon
CGCTATGAAAGCTATCTGTAGTACTATTGGAGCACCCCAGACTATTTCAGCCCATATATCTGCTCCAAAATAATCACAGCCTAAGGGGTGTTCTAGTGATGGAGGCCACTTGAACAATGTGGGTGGAGCATAGGGTTCACACACATATGTCTGCGGATAAGGTACTATGAAGGGGCCTACGATAGCCATCAATATATAGAACATTAGGAGTAAGAAGCCTATGAAAGCCTTCTTATTACGTACGAGTATCTTACCAGGCACTATTATCCAGTCTTCTATAAAACCTAAGACCATGTCCTTTAAACTCATTTTAACGACTACTCTCTCCTCGGCCACGGCTACTCACCCATGCGTCCACGCCTTATCCTAGGATCTAGGAACCCGTAGAGTAGGTCTGCTAGGAGTGCTCCAGTTACAACAGCTATTACTATGATGTCAAAGGTCCCTATCATTAAGAACCAGTCGCGATTAGTTATTGCCTGATATAGCATCCATCCTACTCCGGGGTAAGCGAAAATGTATTCTATGAATATCGAGCCGCCGAACATGAATCCTAGGCTGAGCATAAATGAGGTGAAGAGTGGGAGGATAGCATTTCTACCAACATAGGTTATAGTTATTCTACGAGAAGGTAGGCCTCGAGCCTTGGCGTAGGTGATGTAGTCTTCGCCTAGGACGCTAATAGTACTACCCCTCATACCGAGGGCCCATCCACCCAAGTGTACTATAACCCAAGTAATTATCGGTAATGCGGCATGCCATAAAACATCGGCTATGAACTCTAAGTTAAACCCAGGGGTTACGTCAGCGCTATAGAGTCCTCTAACAGGAAACCATTTCAACTGGAAAGCGAAGACTGTTAGTAATAGTAGTGCGACAATATATTCTGGTATACTACGAGTAATGGAGAACAATAATGCTAAACCGCTATCAAGCTTACTTCCATGGCGGTAAGCCATAACCATTCCTATGAGAATACCGAGTCCAAAACTGATTATGAGAGAAGTAGCGACAACGAGAACGGTCCAGGGGATACGGCTTGCAAGTAACTCTGTTACAGGTGTACCAGTACTAAATGATATAGAAACACCGAGATCTCCTCTCAGGAACTTTAACATGTAGTCAACGTATTGTTGAATCAAGCTACCCTTAGGGACAAAGGGAGCAACTGATTCAGCGAGAGCACGAGCTGTCTCATAGCTCATATAGTATTGGCGTATAAAGGCTTGGGTTAAAGCCTCAATAGGGTCACCGGGCATGCTTCTTACAACAAAGAACGTTATAGAAGCTGCTACGAGTATGGTGAGGACAGCTATGATAACTCTCTTAACAATCCACCGCAAAGACTCATCAGCCCTCCCAGCCTACAATACTGTTTATGGTGGAACCAGTATTTATGTTAATTTATGTTAAATAGAACCCCATCCCATGAAAGGATGGGATCCTACAGAGCCCTTCAAGGTAAGTGTTTATCCTAGGAGTAAAAAATAATATTGTTTTAAAGACTCATCGTTTAGTCATAAAAACTACTTCTTCTTTACTACGTAGCCTATTGCTATACCTATTATCAGTCCTAGTATGAACAACCCTATTGCAGCGCCCCAGTTGGTTTCAGTTACTGTTTGGGTTACAGTTGTAGTTACTGTTTGCGTTTGTGTCTGAGTTACCGTCTGAGTTACCGTACCAGTTGCTGGTGGAGCTGTTGTCGTAGGTGTTGTTGTCGGACTCGTTGTTGGACTTGTCGTTGTAGGTGTTATACCCCAGTATTCTGGATTGGGTTTAACGAATCCATGGCTTATCATGAATGCTAGTGCTTCTAAGTGTCCGCCAGCGGCATTCTGCCATAGGTAGTAGTATTTCTCTGGGTCAGGCCATACGAAGTGTTCTTTGTTGTAGAATATTACTAGCTTCTTCTCAGCTATTGGGTACTCTGGTAGGTAGTGGTTTGCAGCATAGGCTAGCATTTCAGCTGCTTGTTTCTGCTCATTGGTGTCGAAGCTTGTTGCTAGTACCTCTACTAGTTGTGTAGCGTTGATCTCCTTCTTAAAGTAGTCTAGGTAGTAGGTTTCTGGGAAGTTCTGTCCCTGTACTATTGTCCTCGGCCTATTGTTTACTTCTACAAACATTCTCTCAAAGGCAGCCCATGGATAAACCATCCATGCGCCGAAGAAGTCTATTGCTAAGTCATAGTTTCCTCCTAGGTACCACTGGTCGCTCCAGTAGCTTGGAGACTCTGGTGTCGTTAACTCTACATCGATACCAAAGGCTTTGAGCTCATTAGCTATTTCTTGGGCAGCAGCATCCCAGTCGGTCCAGCCGCCTGGAGCAATCATTGTTAGTTTGAATGGCTCACCGTCTGGTGTGTACCATTTACCATCCTTGTAGGTGAACCCAGCTTTCTCTAGTAATTGCTTTGCTTTCTCTGGATTATACTCGTACTTTTCGAGTACACCGGCTTTAATTAAGTCCTCAATCCATGGCTGTGATACTTTTAGTAGACCAGTTGGGTACTCTACTGGTTCGAATAAGCCCTTACCAGCAGCATCTGCTACCTTCTGTCTATCGATAGCGTATGCTATTGCTTGTCTTACCTCTAGTTTCTGTAGCCACTTATTGTTGAAGTTGAATACTAGCGCGAAGCCTGATAAGTCGTAAATCTCGGCTATACCAGTAAATGGCTTCTGTAGTAGTTCTTCCTTAACTTGTGGTGGCATCATGAATACGTCGTAGTCTAGTTTACCAGCTCTATAGTACTGCCATCCTACTTCGTTGCTTGTTATATAGGGCATTACTATCTTGTCTACTGTTACCTTATCAGCCCAGTAGTACTTGGGGAACTTTACTAGTACTACTTCGCTACTAGTAATCTTATCAAACATGAATGGGCCGGTGCCAATGGGTTTCTCGGGCTCATAGTCTATTAGATTCTTTAGTATCTGTGCCATTTCGTCCTGTGTCTTAGCCTTAGCTATCTCCTCAGCATATTTACCATAGATGTGGTATGGCCCAGTTATTAAGCCGTCAACGAATAATAGGTAGTGCATTAGTAGGTAGGCCCACTGTTTTACATGGTATACTACTGTGTAGTCATCCTTACAGGTAACGTTATCGATGTAGTTCCATATCTTTCTACCCTGGGCCTTGTAGATCATTAATGTTGTCCATACATCCTTACAGGTAAATGGAGTGCCATCGTGCCAGTAGACGTTCTTTCTTAAGTGTACTATTACTTGGTTGTTAGCTTTATCGATCTCCCAGCTCTCAGCTAGTTGTGGGAAGTAAGTGTTGTTTAACTTATTCCAGAATGCTAGTCTCTCATAAATTAAGCCAGTAATCACTATACTCTTTGGTGCAAACGGGTTATAGCGTCTCGCTGGAGGCGGCTGCCACCAGCCATGGGTATACAATGTTACCTCTTTTGTCTGCGCCATTGATGTTAGTGGTGCTACTAGGGAAGCTAATATTATTCCGAGTAGTATTAATACTAGTATTCTCCCCTTCATGTTTTTCAACCCCTACAAATAGTACTCTATTCCAAAATATGAAAACGATGTGTGTCAATTAAAACTTTTCGTGTTTACACTCCATCAGAAACATTAAAAATTTAGACTAAACAAATAATATGTCTAAGAATACTTACTTAGACACAGTGAACTTTTCTTTAGTTTTTATCATAAAAATACCACTCCGGAGTAGTACACTTGTTCTCACAGCTATACAGTTCGTTGCTGCCTCCTATACTCCCACGTTATAGCTAGAATGAAGAGTACGAGAAGAAGCAATCCTATAACATCGGCTACATATGCTGGATCGTTTGGGTCGAGTACTGGTAATGGTATTAATGCAAGTACTATGAAAGTAAAAGCCACGGTTAATAGTGCTCGATATAAGTGGGGATGCATTACTTCTTCTCCTTCGTGTATAGGTGGCATGCAACCCAGTGGTTTGGTTTAACTTCAACTAGTTTGGGAACCTCCTTATCACAAGGTTCAAAGTAGTAGGGGCAGCGTGTATGGAATTTACAACCAGGCGGCGGGTTCATAGGGCTCGGTATGTCTAGGCTGCGGAGTTGTAACGGTTTTCTCTTACGCGATAACTCTGGATCTGGTACTGGTACTGCTGACATCAATACTTTAGTGTAAGGGTGTAATGGTCTCTGGATTACTTCTTCAGCTGGCCCCATCTCTATGATATTACCTAGGTACATTACAGCTATTATTCCACCACCCTTTGCCGCAAAGTATCTTGCTGCTCCGAAATCATGGGTTATGAAGAGGTAGGCTGTTCCTATCTTCTTCTGTAGTTCTAGGAGTAAGTCGAGTATGTCTATTCTAAGCGATACGTCTATCATGGTTATCGGCTCGTCAGCTACTATTAGCTCTGGGTGAACACTAATAGCCCTAGCTATAACGACTCTCTGCCTCTGACCACCAGAGAGCTGGTGGGGATACTTGAACAAGAAGTCTTCGGGTGGTGTTAAACCAACCATTTCTAATAGCTCAGCTGATTTCTCTAGTAGCTCCCTCCTAGTTGTAGCTATACCCCAGCGTTTTAACGCAGCTGAGAGTGTCTGGAATACAGTCTTAGTGGGATTAAGCGATGAGAACGGGTCTTGGTGTACTATCTGCACATTCCTACGGTATTCTTGATAGTATTTTCCTCCGAGAGATAGTACGTCTTTTCCCTTATAGAGTATTTTACCTGAAGTAGGCTTAATTAAACCAGCAATAGTCTTACCTAGTGTTGTTTTACCGCAACCAGATTCGCCAATAAGTGTTACAATATGTTTCTTATCTATTACTAAGTCTACTCCATCAACAGCTTTAACATACTGCTTCTTACCGAAAAAGCCCTTTCTAACGGGGAAGTATACCTTGAGATCTCTTACTTCTATTAACGGGGGTTCTGGCATGTTTACTCACCACTACTACTCGTTTCAGGCTTAGAGTGGAGCCAGCAAGCTACTAGGTGCCCGGGCTTCAATTCTATTAAAGGTGGCTCTTGTTTATGGCATATATCCATAGCGTACTGGCATCGAGGTGCGAAACGGCATCCCGGTGGAGGATTTCTTAAGTCTGGTAGGGTTCCGGGGATGGACTTCATTTCTTCTATTGGGCCTATTAGGCTGGGTATACTCTTCATTAAAGCTATACTGTAGGGGTGTTTGGGCTCCTTAAATACTGTGTAAACGTCTCCTACTTCGAAGATCTTGCCAGCATACATTACTGTTACGCGGTCAGCTATATCGGCTATAACTGCTATGTCATGGGTTATGAAGATCATTGTTATATTAGTCTTAGCGTGTAGGTCTTTAAGTAGGTCTAATATATATCGCTGAGTTAATACGTCTAGGGCTGTTGTAGGCTCATCTAGTATCAGTACATCTGGTTCCAAGAGCATTGCAAGTGCTATTAGTACGCGTTGCTTCAT
>CAZWTS010000101.1:0-4630 GCA_964637085.1 uncultured Desulfurococcales archaeon
GGTGTAGTAGCTACTGGTGGTGTAGCCTGGTTTCTTGTAAGATACTTTACCGCTAGGCTTAGCCAGGAAGTAGTACATGAGATACGTGTTGAAGCCTTCCGAGCCATTCAGGCACAGTCGTTGAGGTTTTTCGAGAATATACCCTCGGGCCAGCTTATTTCTAGGATTACAAGTGATACTGATAGATTGGGCCGTGTGCTTTCCTGGCAGGCTAGGAATATCGTTAATGTTGCTTTCACTATAGCGGTTTCACTATACTATATGTTTACTATGAGCCCCCGCCTCTCCTACATAGTTATCATAGCGTTAGCGGCTATGGCTATAGCTAATATAAAATACGTTTTAACCATAAGACCCCTCTACGATAAGATAAGGCACCAGTTAGGAGTACTTGCATCAATAGTTACAAATAATCTCAACGGTTTTAAAACAGTTAAAGCACTAGCCATAGAAGACTACGAGATAGAGAAGTTCTCAAGAGAGAACCAGGGGTTTGCTGAACTAAACTTTAAGGCGGCTAAAATAAGAGCGGTCTACGGTAACGCTAGCCAACTAGTATTCGGGTTAACGCTTACTGGAATACTATACTATGGAGGCAACGCCATCATAGCTGGCACACTAAGCGTTGGCGAGCTAACAGCTTTCATAACCTATCTAACCCTACTCATGTGGCCTATGAGGACTCTGGGGTTCATGATAGGAGCTCTTCAGAGAGCATTAGCGGCTGCTCAAAGAGTATTCGAGATAATAGATAGGGTTCCCGAAGTAAAGGAGAAAGAAGACGCAATAGAATTAAATGATGTTAGGGGAGAAATAGTATTCGAAAACGTCTCCTTCGCCTACATTAAAGGCAAACCCGTGTTAAAGAATATAAGCTTCCACGTAAAGCCTGGAGAAAAATTATTGATAACTGGTCCCCCGGGTTCGGGTAAGTCTACGATACTTAAACTCATAATGAGGTTCTACGACCCAGATGAAGGCCGAATACTCTTAGACGGCTATGATCTCCGAGACCTAAAGCTCTCAACTATTAGAAAACATATTGCAATGGTTATGCAGGAGCCATTCATATTCTCGAAGAGTATTAGGGAGAACATAGCCTTCAGCAACCCTAAGGCATCAATGGAGGAGATTATTGAAGCAGCTAGAATAGCTAAGATACACGACTTCATAGAAAGCCTACCGGAAGGCTATGATACAGTTGTTGGTGAAAGAGGCATAACGTTGTCTGGTGGGCAGAGGCAGAGAATAGATATTGCTAGAGCATTGTTGAAGAAGCCTCGAATACTATTACTCGACGACCCTGTATCAAACCTCGATGCTGAAACGGAGAGGAAGCTAGTAGAAGATTTAAGGGAGATATTAAGGGATAGAACAGTCATAATGGTTAGCCAGAGAATGAGCCTAGCATCTCTAGCAGACAAGATAATAGTATTAGATAATGGACGCATCGTAGAAGAAGGAACCCACGAAGAACTCATAGCTAAGAAGGGCTTCTACTACAAGCTCTACACAACCCTAATGAGGAAACAACGAGTAGGTGCTAAGAGTAATGAGTAGGATAGGCCACTTGTATAGGAGGCTAGGAGAAGCGGGTGACAGTACTCCTAGTATTTCGGCTTGGAGCCTACTTAAGAGAGTTGTAGGAGACCTTGCCGGGTATCGTTTAACTCTAATAGTAGTCGTTGTATCTATTATAGCGTTTACCATTACTAGCCTCCTAACACCATATGTTCTCGGACTAATAATAGACGAGTACATTTTGAAGGGAAACGTTGCTGGCCTAGCATCTATGACGGCTATCTACCTCGCACTACTAGTCGGCCAATGGTTCTCACAGATGACTAGAAGCTATAGCATCCAGACTATAGGCCAGTTATTTCTCCGAGACCTTAGAAACAAGGTTTTCAGTAAGCTTCAGAGACTATCATATAGCTTCTATACTAGGAGGAGGATAGGAGACCTCATATCAATAACTATAAACGATACATCAATGCTTAACGACGTACTAGTATCGGGTATATTATCGGTTATAGGAGACCTCATAGCAGTTATCGGTGTTATAGGGATAATGTTGTACTTAAACCCCCTACTAGCTGGTGTAGCACTAGCAAACCTTCCAATCCTAGTACTAATAGCGAAAGTCTTCGGGAAGAAGCTTAAAGAAGCCCATAGGGTTACGAGGAAGAAGATAGCTGATGTAACAACTGTTGTAGAGGAAACAGTAGCTGGAATACCCGTAATCAAGGCTTTTGGTAGAGAAGAAGACGTTGCTAATAGCTTCCGGGAAGTATCAAGGCTAACAGTTAACGCTTATATAAGAATAGCTAAGCTCATGGGCCTCTTCTGGCCCTCAATGGACTTTACGGTAACTCTATCCACGGTTCTAGTCCTAGTATATGGTGGATACCTAGCCGTAACGGGGGCGGCTAGTATAGGGTTAATAGTAGCCTTCATACAATACACTAATCGTCTAGGTAGACCAATAACCCAGTTCGTAAACATGTATGACTCTCTACAAGCAGCTCTAGCAGCCGCAGAGAGAATCTACGGTATACTAGACTCTACTGAAGAAATACCAGAACACCCGGAGGCAATAGAACTAGAAAATGTTAGAGGAGAAATAGAGTTCCGAAACGTCTCCTTCAGCTACATACCGGGTAGACCAGTCCTACAGAACATAAACCTACACGTAAAACCAGGTGAAACAATAGCATTAGTAGGACATACTGGTGCTGGTAAGACTACTCTAGCAAACCTTATCCTAAGATTCTACGACCCGGATCAAGGAGAAATACTCATTGATGGAATAGATATACGTAGAATAAAATTGAAGAGTCTTAGGAGAATCGTAAGCTACGTCCCACAGGAAACCTATCTATTCCCGGGAACAATACTCGATAACATAAAGCTTGGGAGACCCGATGCGAGTGATAGGGAAGTAGTAGAGATATGCAGGAAGCTGGGGATACACCAGTTTATAGAACGCCTACCCCACGGTTATCAAACAGATGCTGGTGAAGCAGGGAAGAAATTGTCTACTGGTGAGAAACAGTTAATAGCTATAGCTAGAGCAATGCTCCGAAACCCCGCAATAGTAATCCTCGATGAAGCATTATCAAGTATTGATACTGCTACAGAAGAACTAATTAGAAGAGCTATGAGGGAGCTCATGAAGGGTAGGACTAGCATAATAATAGCCCATAGGCTAAGCACGGCTAGAGAGAGCCATAGAATAATAGTGTTAGAGAATGGTAGAATAGTTGAAGAGGGAAGCCATGAGGAACTCATGGCTAGGAGAGGAAAATACTATGAACTATACATGAACATGTTGAAAACCCAGGCGGCTGGAGCTACGAGTATGGAGGCGTGAAAAACTTTTTCTATGACAACACGGCTAGGTTACCTAGGTAACCAGTTACCCAGGTAAGTTATCTTGCTGTTCAAACTAGCCCCCAAGGAGAAGAGAAGCGAACTCTACGACCGCGAACGAGAACTAGAAGAACTATATAGGCTAACCAAAACAGAATGGGTAGTCATACTAGGTAAACGTATGACGGGTAAAACATCCATACTAAAAACATTCCTCAACGAAGTCGGAGGAGTATATGTTAACTTAATGGGCGTCCGCAGTATTAGGGGGCTAATAGAAGAACTACTAAAACATACTGGTAGACTCGGATTAGAAGTAAGTATTCCACCACTACTAAAAGTATCTTGGACTAGACTAGCCGTAGACGTATTCTCGCGATTCGAGGGGAAGATAATAGGGCTAGATGAAGTCCAAGAACTACCAGCAAACTATTTCCTTAAACTATTAAAGAAGATATGGGACACCTATAACATTAGAATAATATTTACTGGATCAATAATGGGTGTTATAAGAAAGCTACTAGAACCAGAAACCGGGAGCCCCATGTATGGTAGGAAGCCAGCAGTATTAGAACTAAAACCCTTCAACCATAAGCAAAGCATAGACTTCCTAGAGAAAGGCTTCACGGAATGCGGGCTCCATGTAAGAGAAGAAGAAATAATTGAAACAGTAGAACTACTAAACGGCTATGTCGGCTGGCTCACCTACTACGGAAACTACCGGTGCATACGCAGACTAAGCCACGAGAAAGCACTAGAAAACGTGTATAGCGAGGGCAAGAAAATAGTATTAGAAGAACTAAAACACTTCCTCGAAAACAAGAAGAACAAGGAAAAATACATTCAACTACTAAAAACCCTACCAGCACGATGGAGTACTCTCGAAGCAAAACTAAACGTTAACAGCAAAATACTCCGACAAATGCTATTAAACCTAGAAAACGCGTTCCTAGTAGAAAAACGGGGAAACACCTACATAATAACAGATCCAATACTAAGAAAACTAGTAGGAGAACTCTAATATAGTAAGGAGAACCCGAGGAAGGATAAAAACACAGTATTAGAGAAAATAGCCTATTAGGCTATCAAGTGTTTTCCTTTCTCCATGAACTGTTTTCCGTCTACGTAGACTGTTGGTTCCGGTATTATGAAGTCTTCGTGTAGGTCTGCTTCAACTTTTCCACCGAAGTGGCTGTTATCTCCTATCGCTATATGTATGGTTCCTAGGATTTTTTCTGCTTCTAGTACATTGTCTGGT
>CAZWTS010000102.1:0-5640 GCA_964637085.1 uncultured Desulfurococcales archaeon
CAACACTATTATTGGGCGAGGATAGAGTTTTTCGCGGGGCATTAGTATTCCTTCAAATACTTCACCGTTTCTAAAAACTCTAATCCTATCACCTACGACGACTCCAGCTTTTTCTAAGATACTTCTAACTTCACCCGTATAGCCTGGGAGAGAGTCGCTCAATATTAGACACCTATTCTATGAGAAAATATTATTGTGAACCCAAATTGATGTCTTATTCGACTTCTAGTCTACAATGGAGGAGGAATAACTTATAAACTATAATGTATCGTACGAGACTATAAAGCTAGAATAATGTTTTGAAAATAAGTTATATTCGTATACCGAGCATTAACGTCGTCTCGTACCCTGCTGTAGTCTTTGAAGATATCTTAGATACTCCTTACGATTTCTAACACGGGGAGCTAGATTCTTCTTTGGCTTGGGTGGTATTTTCGGAGTCTGACTTCTAACTTTTCCAGCTTTTGTGAGCGAGCCGTGGGATGGCATATTTGATTACACCTTTCCTTCTGGTACTTGTTCATAGGTTGTATGGGGTTATAAGTATTCTTATAATCCTTATATATTACTAGTCCTCTAGGTTGTCTAGAGGAACTGATACAGTTTAGGTGTCTAGGATATGAAAGCATATATCGTGGAGCACCTTATTGGTGCTCTAGCTGTCAACGAGAATGGTGATGTAATAGCCTTTAAGAGAGCACCCGAGAAACTCGATGACGCAGTAGAAGAAGTATTAAAGCTTGAACAAGGGGAAATACCCTCAGTACTCTATCAGTTAGCCGAAGAGCTAAAAGAGAAAGGTGTTGAAAAAGTAGTTGTTGAAGACGAAAACGTTGCTAAATTCTTTAACTCCAAGGGTATTGAAGCAGAACTCTCTCCTGGGAATAAAGTAGCTGTTCTAATAAGGGAGAAGATGCCGGAAATTGCTGTTAAACTTGAGGTTTTTAAGACTGTAGAAGACTATGACGCCTTTATACGTGAGGCTGGAATAGAGATTACTCGTAGAAAGCTTAGGAGAGCCGCTGAGAAGAGAGATCAACTGGCAATCCAGGCTATTAGAGCAATAGATGATATAGATAAGACGACTAACTTATTCGCGGCAAGACTTAGGGAATGGTATAGCCTCCACTTCCCCGAACTAGATGAGCTAATAAAAGAACATGAAGACTATGTTAGACTAGTAGCAGAATTAGGGCACCGGGATAATATGACGGTTGAAAATGTTAAGAAGCTAGGCTTTAGTGAAGCAAAAGCTAAAAGGATAGAAGAAGCCGCGAAGAAGAGTATTGGAGCCGATCTATCGGATTTCGATATAAAACCTATTCAGACACTCGCAAACATTACCCTAGAACTATATCGTTTAAGAGGAGAATTAACAAGCTATATTGAAGCCGTTATGAAGGAGGTGGCACCAAATATTACAGCATTAGTGGGACCCCTACTAGGAGCTAGACTTCTAAGCCTAGCTGGCGGACTAGAACAACTCGCCCGCCTACCAGCAAGTACTATCCAAGTACTCGGTGCAGAAAAAGCATTGTTCCGCGCACTAAGAACTGGTGGTAGACCACCAAAACACGGTGTTATATTCCAGTATCCCGATATACACCGTTCACCTAAATGGCAGAGAGGTAAGATTGCTAGAGCCTTAGCTGCTAAACTAGCTATTGCTGCAAAAGTAGACGCGTTTACTGGAAGATATATTGGTGATGTATTAGTACAACAGCTAAGAAAGAGAATAGAAGAGATAAAGAAATTATATGCCAAACCACCAGTCAAGAAGAAGGAAGAAAGACCAGCAGCTCCGAGGAGGAGAGGTAGACCTAGGAGGAAAAAGAGAGGTAGGAGAGGGCGGAGATAACAAATTTACCTATACGCTCCAAATAGATTCATGTTATAGGTGTACGTGTTATGCCTGAGGTAGTAAAAGTATATGAACATGAAAAATACAAGAGAGTATACATTGTAGAATTAGATGACGGATCAGCCAAGCTTGCCACAGAGAACCTTGCACCTGGTAAGAGAGTTTACGGTGAACGTCTCTTCAAATATAATGATAAAGAGTACCGCGAGTGGAATGCTTATCGCAGCAAGCTTGCTGCAGCGTTGTTGAAGGGCTTAGAGGAGCTACCAGTAAAGGAAGGAGACCGTATATTATATCTTGGCGCCGCTACTGGTACCACACCGAGCCACGTATCAGATATTATAGGGCCTAAGGGTAAGCTCTTCGGCGTAGAGTTCGCACCGAGAGTCATGAGAGAGTTCGTTTTAGTAGCTGAAACGAGACCTAATATAATACCGATTCTAGGAGATGCCCGATTCCCAGAAAAATACCGGTATATTGTTGAAGCAGTTGATGGAATATATGCTGATGTAGCCCAACCCGAACAAGCGTCAATCGTAGTACGTAATGCCGAGTTCTTCCTAAAGGATGGAGGATGGCTACTACTCGCTATAAAGGCTAGGAGCATTGATGTAACGAAGGCTCCAAGCGAGATATATAAGAAAGAAATAGATACATTGAAGAACAATGGATTCGAGATCGTAGACGTAGTACATTTAGAACCCTTCGATAAAGATCATGCAATGGTTTATGCTAGATATCATAGAAAGAAGTAATTTTTCACGCAATCCCAACAATTTTTACTAGAGAAATTTTAAGAACCTTAAATGCATATTATAGTTATCTGAAGAAACCTTTAGATCCACATTAAGTAAGGGTTTAATAATATGATGAGGGCTGTTATGGAGCGCCTCTTAGATAGCGTATTAACGATACTAGGTAAGTATAGTTTCCGTATAGAGAAGCTAGATTATCCTAGAAATATGAAGAAACGTAGCATAGACATTGTTGCAGCTGGTACAAATAAGAAGTTATTAATAAAGATTATATCGTCTATAGACGATATACATTACCGCGAAGCACAAGAACTCTATGGAATATCTTATACACTCGATATTCCTTCAGTAATAGTCAGTGAATTATTTAATAGAAACCCTATGGAAGACTACGTACTATACGATAGGCACGGCTTACCAGCGATTACACCACAAACCCTTGAAAGCATCTTATCGGGTAGAGAAGAAGTTTATGTGTACTATAAGAGAGGAGAATTCTATGTAAACATTAATCGCGAGAAATTAAGAGAGTTAAGAGAAGAAAAACGAATGAGCTTAGGTGACATAGCATTAGCTCTTGGAGTTACACGTAAGGCTGTCTACGACTATGAGAGAGGCAAAATGGATATTAACATAGATAAAGCTGAGAAACTAGTTCATTTGCTTGGAGAGGAAATACTTGAGCCAATAGACGTTTTCAGAACACCTAGAGAAGGAGTAGAAAACCAGCCAGACCATATAACTGAAGCTAGGATAATATCTGAAGCTTTAGAGAAAGGCTACCGGATAACTCACGCAGTAAACACTGTTTTCGATATAGCACTAGATATGCAGGGGATAAGATATACTATAGTTGTAGAACATCACAAGGAGAATAGGGTTTTAACAAAAATAGAGGAGTCGGAGAAACTTGAAAGAGTAATCGAGGTTAGAAGAGCAGCCATTGTCCAAACACCTAGGCTTAAACGTGAAATAGAACGTATGGGTGTTGACGTAGTACACGGACTTAGAGAACTAGAAGAAAGACTGCAATAACTCTCTACCATCATGTATAGGTTTATTATTAGGAATTCACGGATACTTCATAGGTTGTGTCGAATTTGACACCACTAAAGATAATTATTACGGGTAGACCCGGTATAGGCAAGACTACTATCTTCAATAAGGTTGTAGAAAACATTAAACGCTATGTAATAGTTGGGGGAATAGTGTGTCCAGAAGTCAGGGAAGGCCATAGTAGAATAGGATTTAAGATACGAGACTTGTTATCTGGAAGAGAAGACTGGTTAGCCCATAAATACTTATTTAAACATGGGCCACGTATAGGTAAGTATACTGTGAATATCCGAGCCGGTATCTTTGGTGCACGAGCTCTCGAGAAAGCGATAAAGGAAGCAGATGTTATCGGTATCGATGAAATAGGTCCCATGGAGCTTAAATTAGAAGAGCTACGTAGTGCAATAATAAGAGTTTTAGAGTCAAACAAGCCTGTTATAGCCGTAGTACATTATAGGATGCATGATCCCGTGATATTAAGTCTACTCAATGACGCCGAGAAATACATTGTAACCGTGGAGAATAGGGAGTTTTTAGCGGATAAAATAATTAGTAAGTTCTTAGCCCTAATCTCTGGGAAGGACTAGGGTGACGGGAAGAGAACTAATAGAAGTTGTTGAAGGAAAGGCAAGGATAATTGTTCCCAATCCAAGCCTTTATTCTAGGCCTGATGGTGTATATGAACCCTCATGGGCTCCTGTATTCTATAATCCAAAAATGGTTTTTAATAGAGATTTTAGTGTATTATTTTTAAATACCATTAGCAAGTTAGGAGCTGATCTGAAAGTTATTGTAGATCCCCTTGCTGGAAGCGGTGTAAGGGGGATAAGGTATTTACTGGAAGTGCCTCGCGTTGAAAAGGCTATTATAAACGATATAGATCCCGAGGCATATAAAATAATTGAAGAAAATGTAGTATTAAACGGGTTAACTAGAAGAGTAGAAACTTATTGTCTTGACGCTAATTTACTACTAAATAGTTTACCTCAATTAGGGATTAGAGGGGACTTCATAGACGTAGATCCTTTTGGATCACCAATACCCTTCATAGACTCTGCGTTATGGGCCACTAAAAACCACGGCTACATTGCAGTAACAGCAACTGATACTGCTGCACTAGTAGGCACTCATGAACAGGCATGCATAAGAAGATATCACGCCAAGCCTTTACGCTGTGGATGTGAAAAAGAAATTGGATTAAGGATACTCATAGCATCTATTATTCTTCGAGCCGCAGCTAAAGATATAGCTTCAATACCAGTCGTAGCATATTTTGCAGACTATTACTACCGTGTATTCTTCAAGGTTATCCGCGGGGCTAAAAGGGCAACGAAACTCATAGAACAAATAGGATTTATAGCATATGATCCCCAGAGAGGAGATTATTGGTTTATTAAAGGATACCCTATACCCCGAATCCAAATCAACAAAGGAGAAGTACTGCTAGGAGGACCTCTTTGGATAGGAGAGCTAGCAAGTAAAGAAGTACTCGACGAACTAATTAAGGAAGCTAGTAGTGAGAAATACAGTTATCTAACTACTATAAACAGAATCAAGGAGTTAATAGATAACCTTAAATGTGAGACACCTATTATTAAACCCTATTACCGATTAGATAAAATCTGTAGTCTTATACATAGATCCATGCCAAAGATGAGCTCCGTTATAGAGTGCCTTATCTCTAAGGGCTACCGTGCCTGCAGATCCCATTTCGATTATAGAGGTATCCGCACAAATGCTCCAATTAGCGAGATAATAGATTGCATTAATTCTCTCTTAGCCTAATTTTAGGTTTACTAGCTGAACCATTACCTGCCTGCCGGATAAGCCACTCGGTCAGTATCGGACACGTTCTCGGATCATAATAGTTTCCAATACCGCATCGATTAAAGTATCTACAAGTAAAGCATGGTATATCCTTAACAGAGTCTAGATTTATTTTTATAACAATATCATATTTCTTCACTG
>CAZWTS010000103.1:0-2866 GCA_964637085.1 uncultured Desulfurococcales archaeon
TCTATGCTTGAAATAATTTTTTCTAAAAATGTTAACGACTCTATAACGTATTCAGCCGAACTATTATTACCTTTCCACGCTAAGTACATGTTAGGAGGCTTGAACTTTCTTAGGATAGTTATTACTCCGAGGTCTTTTACGCTCTCCAATACTCTAGGCTTATCGTCTACGAATACAATCCGCCTCGGCTCCACACCGTATTTTCTCATTAAACGTATTAGCCCCTCCCTCTTATCAGCGGGTGCTCCAATCTCCCCCACAACTATTATTTCATTAAAGTACTCGTCAAGACCACTTGCTCTTACTCGCTGAAGCTTCATACCCGGTAAACCATCATGGTCTGTTAGGAGTATCAGCATGTATTTCCCATGGAGTATTCTTAAAGTCTCCACGGCATCAGGTAATATTATTGTCTCCTTTATTCTATTAGCCCAGTATTCTTCTACTATCCTCTCAACTATTTCTTTGCTTACCCTAAGATTCTTTGACTCTAGAAAAGTCTCAATGAGTTTAAATCTATTATATCGTCTTATCGAGTCATAATAGTCCTCTAGTGCTACAAGTTCTCTTGCAAGCCTCCTAACGTCTCCTAGGTTCATCTCCCTTATTGTTGGATGCACTCTTAATGCTTTAATATAAACTTCTTCGAGCCTAGAATAAGAGTCTACGAGTACTCCATCGAAGTCAAAAACTACTATTATATTCTTCATATCATCCACATGAATATAGGGTTGGAAAAAACCGGGTTAAAAGAATTAGTTTATACTATTGTTTTAAGACTCTATATTGAATACTACTATTACATTAGCTGTTGCTACTGGTTGCTCTCCAGTTTCTATTGGTGTTGAAGGCAGGTTTGCTGTTGCTACCGCTGCTTCATAGTATAAGCGGTTATATTGCACTGGCTGATAGCTCTGAATTGATACTAGTGATACCGCTCTAACACCAGTTATCTTTACACCTAGCTTCCCCGCTATGGTTTCCGCTTTCTCTCTAGCACTCTCTATCGCCTTTTCTAATGCTTGCTCATAGGCTTTCCCAATAACTTGTTTCGGATAAGTTAAGTATATGGAATCGATAACGTTTCCACCATTCTCAACAACTGCTGCTATAATTCTACCGGCTTCACTTAGTGAAGCAGTAACTATTAACTGATAATAGGCATTATAGCCTCTGAAAATTCTCGTACTACCACTGTAGTCATATACTGGTTGTAAGCCGAAGTTTACTGTTTTTAACTCGATAACACCACTCATATTCTTTAATGCATTAACTAGTTGAGACGCCTTAGAGACGACGTATTCATAGGCCTCACTAGCAGTCTTCATCGGTGTTTCTGTAGTTATCCTAATATTTATGACAGTAACATTAGGTTCAGCGTAAACCGTACCAGTACCAGAGACTACTATAGTGTTCTCAGCTAAACCGTAATCTTGTCCCCATAATCCTAGGCTACTTGAACCTAAGCCACTCGCGACAATGTCTTTATATCCAGATGGTATAGTAATAGGGGGTTGCTGTACATTGTTATCAATTCTACTTAATGTATAGTTATAGTATAATGACACCACTAGTAGAGGCACTAATAACAATACTGCTATCTTTAATATTGTGCTACTTTTCATTTTTACACCAATAAACAACTATGTTGTACAAAGTATATTATCCTAGAGCTTAGAACAAATAACACGATAAACTAGATAGTAATTGTTCGAATACCTAGGGTTCCCTTAGAATACTTACTGAGCCCTCGAGAACACTAGAATAACATGTATTATAATACAAGTCCTTAGCGAGAATATTAAGGCGTTTTAAAAAGTCTTCGCTTAACCCTATTCTAGTTTCATCTCCTACTCTAACAGTTACTGCTATACCACTAGCAATTAATGGTAAGTGTAGGATAGGGTTGTATCGATCACTTAAAACAAGTACATTATTAGATGTATGTGCAATTATAGTTAAGTTATCTACACGTGTAAGAGCTAGAAGTAGTATATTGTAGAATGTTACATTATGAGCTCTAATATCATCTAAGAATACTTTTTCAACGTGAACCCTATGATATGCACCTATTATTACTATTAACCCGATGATGCTCCAGGATAGAACGTGTATCGAAAATAATAATATAATTAAAGCAGTAGAAAAAGATTCTAGAAACACTATACTCTTATCTTTCACTCGCAAACACCTGCCACACACCATTATTAGCAATAATAGATACATTAACAATAGAATGGTCTAAACCCTGTACTAAACCATAGAATCTCCTAGACGATTTAGGAGCTATAATACGGGATTCGAGAATAGCTTTACTTATTATCGAGCCGATAGTATTGGATTCGCCCCTAAGAACTGATTCCTCAAGCCTACTTAGTAATGGCTGTTTTAACGTGTAGTTCGAGATTATGGGGACCCTATGTCCATCAACTAGTATTCCCTCTACACAAACACGTGTATCGCTGGGATTATAGATAGTTAAGTCTAATACATTGCTAACTATATGTGGCTCCCCTACTGGTATTAGAGGAGCTGAAACTTTTGATAAAGCACTAACTGAGGGATTGTACACTATAATCGACACTATTATCACAACCGCTATAGCCAATACTATACCGCTAAGAACCCCTACTATGCTTCCAAGACCCCTATGCTTTTTCTCAGCTTTAGAAACCATAATCCATGATGTAGTAGAAATAGCTATTAATACTATAGAGTATAAAACATGATTATAATTAATTATCTCCATTGCACCCATATAAGGGGGACATTTAGCTAAGTCTCCTGGCAATACTAGGGGATGTATATCTATCACGTTATAGTCGTTTGTGTAGGGTATATCTCCCAAACCATCTCCATCTAAATC
>CAZWTS010000104.1:0-6495 GCA_964637085.1 uncultured Desulfurococcales archaeon
AACTTTGTTTGCTCAGGAATATTTTCTTCAAACAAACTTTCTAGGATCATTCTGAGAAGCGACTCATAAGCTATTATTGTTTTATGATAATATACTGATTGGTACATATGTAGTCTAGCTGTATAGAAGTTCTCGACTGCGTGAACTCCTTTGTGAATTATGGCTAGAGAACTATCGTTGCTTACTGTTAGTGTATCGATAATACGGTGTAAGTCGATTACACCATACGTTACACCAGTGTGCAGAGCGTCTCTAGGCAAATAGTCTGCACGATCCACATCTAGATCACTCCCCAACAACATGTTATATACTGGCTCCCTATGCCTTCCCTCTATAATCGATATTATCTCCCAAGGATCTAGGCCGTAATTCGATATTATTTCAGATAGTTCTGGATCCTTTAATATTATATATCTAGCTAGTTCTTCATGGCTTGGCCCCTTTTTCTTTAAATGATAATAGGTTTCTAGTGTATGACTATAAGGATAGTGTCCAATATCGTGGAGTAGTGCTGCAGTTCTAAGTAATGGTACATCGTCCTCAGGAATATATCCCTCCTTTACTAGTTTCTCAGCTACAATACCCATAACATACATTACTCCTAGACTGTGACTGAAGCGCGTATGTACTGCACCAGGATAAACGAGCCAGGCTGCAGATAGTTGTTTTATTCTACGAAGCCTCTGGAAAACAGCTGTATCCATTATTTTTGCTTCGAGTTCCGTTAAACCTATGTAGCCGTGTAGTTCGTCGAAAACACGTTTAGCTGGTCTAGGCAACCATAAGTGTTTTACTATTCTAGTACGCATCGTCTTCTTCCTAATCTCATAGGATTCTTTCCCGCCTCATAAACTCTAGGGTTCTAATAATATCGTTTCTATCAAGGTATGGTTTACGTTTAACTAGTTCCTCTACAATATCTTCGGGAGGGGGATATACTTTTCTTGAAAGCATGTGGAGACTTGCAATTATTTCAAGCCAGTAATCTAATTTCTTTTCCTCAGTTACGAATTCCCCGCCAATACGTTTAATGAAGTCTAGGAAAGCTCTAATACCCTCATAGTCCATGTTAACATATTCTAGATAATTACCTTCAATAATGAGCTTATAGTCGCGTGCAACCTCATAGCTGTATGGTCCATAAGAATACCAGAAGAACTTTGCCCCAAGATCAACTCCAAAAACCTCTTGTAGTAAATAGGCAGTCTTTTGGATAACTAGTTTATTACTAAACTTGGAACTACTAAACCCTATTTCTTTCAACACTTTAGATAATACTGCGATCCTAAACTTTCTAATAGAGCCACTCAATACTAGGCACCAGATGTTAAACTATCCACACACAACCCTATAAGTGAGAACCACAAGTAATATCAGGAAAAAATAACGGATAATAAACAACTTATAAACCCAACCACGTATAATCTACAAAACAGCCGGGTCGTCTAGCGGTCAAGGATGCGGGGCTTTGGCCCCCGTGACCGGGGTTCGAATCCCCGCCCGGCTACCATTCTACTCCACCAATAACATGCAAACTAGGATAAGGTTTATTACTGGTCTAGTTTTACGCTTGTGTTGGCGGTCCGACCCGGCCATAGCGGCCAGGAAACACCCGGACTCATATCGAACCCGGAAGTTAAGCTGGCCGCGTTGGGGGAGGCTGTGGAGTCCGCGAGGCTCCGCAGCGCCCCCAAGCTGGGATCGGGCCGCCACTTTCACAATTTTAACAAATACTACTCCTATAACCAATACTTTAGCCCTAGTATTGCTGTCCCGTTGTAATTTATTGTAGTAGATTTGTTTCTCTTTCGTCGAAAATATGTTTAAAATATATTTTATGTTGTCTCGGTAAATTTAGTTAGGTGTTATTTATGGATATTGATTTGCGTGTTGATTTAGCTGGAGTTCATTTAAAGAATCCATTAATTGTTTCGGGAGGTGTTCCTAGTTGGAGTATTCTTAGGAAAGCTATTGAGGAGGGTGCTGGTGGAGTAGTTTTTGGTTCTATTGGTTTACGTGCGCTAAGCCATCATCCACCACCATTTATTGTCCGTGTACCCTACGGGTTCGTTAATGCCTATGGTATTAGACATGGGTTGGAGGATGCTGAAGAAGAGCTTTCCAAGATTATTGATTTAGCTGAAAAATTCGATGCGAGAGTTATTTGTAGTTGTGTTGAGGAAAGAGTAGAAGACATGGCCTTTCTGGCGAGAGAGCTTGAGGAAAGAGGATGCTCTATTATTGAGCTTAACTTATCTGCACCAGTTATTAGGGATGTTTTAGAAAAGGGATTGAACATTAATGTACTCTCTAACATAGTCTCACGTGTATCAAAGAATATTAATATACCATTATCTGTTAAGTTATCACCGCTAATTATTGAAGTGGAATTATTTGCTAGGAGGCTTCACGAGAATGGAGCAAATATTATACACTTAATTAACGCATTAAGCCCTGCACTAGTATTAGACTTCAATACTGGTAAACCATTACTAAGAACAAACAACGGTCTAGGTGCTTTGAGTGGCCCAGCTATTAAACCTATTGCTTTAGCTAAAGTATACCTTGTAGCCAAGAATAATCCACAAATACCAATTATTGGAACCGGAGGAGTCACTACCTGGAGAGATATAGTTGAAATGATTATGGTTGGTGCTAGAGCAGTGGGCTTACATAGCGCACTATACATCCATGGCGTTGGGATGGTTAAGAAACTCTTAAAGGGGCTTCAAGAATATATGCAGAATAAAGGCATAAAGAACATTAATGATATAAGAGGGGTTTCTTATAAACGGGGATAAAATAACTATAATAACACATATTATATATTATCTGGAATCTATTCTATTCCTGGGTGTACTGTTTCATGTATGACCTCATTATACGTAGAGCTAGATTTGTTGGAAGAGAAGGATTATTTGATATAGGTATTGAGGAGGGTGTTGTAAGAGAAGTGAGCAGCCATATCAGTGGGAAAGGAGGTATAGAAATAGATGCTAAGGGCAACCTTGTTACACCAGTATTCGTTAACCCACACCTACACTTGTGTAAGGTTTATACATTTGAAATGATCGGTGGAGATGCCTTAAAATATTATCACGCGGGCTCTATGGGTTCTTCTATTAGAGCTATAGAGCTTGCTAGTAAGGTTAAGGAGAAATATGATGAGAAATGGATTATCGAAAACGTTAGACGAGCTCTACGCGAAGCAGTAAGATACGGTACGCTCTACATCCGTGGATTCGCAGATGTAGACACTAAGGCTAGACTAGAAGGTGTTAAAGCCCTTATCAGGGCGCGCGAGGAGTTCAAAGACTACTTAACGCTACAGGTAGTAGCTTTTCCTCAGGACGGTATAGTTAGGGAGCCTGGAGCTGAAGAATTATTGTATAAGGCAGTAGAGCTGGGCTCAGATGTGGTTGGGGGAATACCTTGGATAGAAGATGGAGATGAAGAAGAATGGAAACATATAATAACGGCTTTCGAAATAGCAGTTAAATACAACAAAGACATATCAATGCTAGTTGATGATGCGGGAGACCCGACACTCAAGACCACGGAGAAACTAGCACGTGCTACAATGAAATATAATTGGCATGGACGAGTAATAGCACACCATGCAAGAGCTATGGCATTATACCCAGACACCTATACTAGGAAGCTAGCACGCCTGCTGAAAAGAGCTGGTATGAGCGTAATAGTAGACCCCCATACGGGTCCTCTACATGCTAAAGCAAGACTATTATTAGAAGAGGAAGTAAATGTTGCTCTGGGACAAGATGATATCGTAGACGCTTATTATCCGTACGGTAGAAACAATATGCTTGAAGTAGCCTTTCTAGCTTCTCATATAATGTGGTGGACAACACCTTCCGACATGATGCTACTTTATGAGATGATAACTTGGCGTGCAGCAAGAGCTATGAACATTAAAAACTATTGTAGTGAAATAAAAGAGTGCTGTAAAGCCGATCTACTAGTACACAACTATAGGAATTTAAGGGAACTCCTACTATACCATGAACCTCCAAGATACGTTATACGGAATGGTAAGATTATAGCAGAAAACAAAACGGAGACCCTAATAAAATAATTAGTTTATTATAAAACACTTTTATTTTACATAATTTTCTTCCAATGCAAGAAGTTTCAAAATAATTTATTTGTCTATAAGCTACTTTTAACCTAGGTACGATTCTTATGACTACATCCGTGTTAGAGAAACTATATAGATATGTTGATCCCAGAAGAGCCGTTGAAATACTAACACAGTCCATAAAAACTACTACAAGTATGGAAATCGATATACGAAAAGCTTGTTTCTATACAATTGCAGAAGACATATACTCGCCTATAGATAGGCCTTGGACAAATATATCACATTTTGACGGCTTTGCTGTAAGAAGCTCCGATACCGTAGGGGCATCTAGTAACACTCCTATAGAGTTGAAATTAGTAGGTAACGTTGACTCGAGGAACGCTCACTTATATGCTCTTAGAGAAAAGGAAACCGTATTTGTTGAAACTGGTTATCCTCTTCCAGTAAACGCCGATGCAGTAATACCTGTTGAAGCAGTTAAACGCCATGGCGATCGTATACTAGTCTATAGCTCCATAGATCCGGGATTCCATGTAATAAGTATGGGTGGTGATGTATCTAAAGGCGAGCTTATTCTAAAGAAAGGAGCCATTATTACACCAGCTATACAAAACCTCCTTGTGAGCCTAGGCATAAGTAGGGTTCTAGTATATAGACCGCCGAAAACCGTGATCATAGCTGTGGGGAGCGAGTTAACAGATGAAGTAATAACGCCATCGACAACGAGGATGCCGGCGTCATCAGTCTACATGGTTGAGAATACCATAAAATATTATGGTGGGGTAATTGTTGAGAAAACTATTATCGGAGATGATGGAAGAGAGATAATAGAAGCCGTGTACAACGTCCTAGATAGAGCGGATCTAATTATAACTATTGGAGGGGTATCTTTAGGGCCAAAAGATCTTACATGGACGAGCATATATAGGGAATTCAAACCACGCTATTATGTTAGAGGAGTGAAAATACATCCGGGAAGAGCTACTAGTGGATTCAACATAAACGGGAAGGTAATAGTAAACTTACCAGGCTTGCCTCAATCAACATTTACGGGGTTATTTACAATAGTTTTACCTATCTTAAACTACATGCTTGGACGAGGACGAAAATTAAAGTTGCCCTTTATTAAGGCTAGAAGTAAGCGGAGATATCTCATCAGAGAATATCCGAGCTTCTATAGATTACGATTCGCCATAATAGATAATGGTAAGGTAGACCTCATAGTAGACGGTAATTCCTCATACTTTATAAAACCAATAGCATTATCCGACGGCTTCACGCTAATCCCGCCGAATAAAACAGTTATAGAGGAGAACGAGGAACTAGAAGTATACACTCCACAACCATTCTATTATACTTGTATGAAGCCCTTGTATTGAGTTAAGAATTAGAGGCTACTGCCATTGAATAATAAGATGAGGATATTAGACGAAATCATAAGATACGAAGTATTAAGATTACTAGAAGAACATAATATAAGCTTAAACGAGATAGTTTCATGTATTTATCGGTCGGGTAAAGAACTAGAACTACCTTCAAATGACTACGCACTTATGCGGGGAAAAGAAGTTTTACTTACATGTCGTTTTAGAGGAGTAGAAGGCCAAGTTTTTACTGTTGCACCAAGGTTTTTCTATAATAGTATTGGAACAGTATTAAGACTCGGTTTAAATAACCTTAGAGAGAGAAGTATTTTCTATGCAACTGTTAATGCAGTACTACGATATCTAGGGTTAATTAATAAAACTATTCATTGCCGTGGCTGCGATCCCGAAAAGTGTGGAGAAGACTTAGCGAAATGGATTATCAATAACTACGGATATAGCGTCCGCGTCCTCCATATAGGTTATCAGCCAGGGCATGTTAGAGTGCTGAGAAGATACCTAAAAGATAACCTTATTGTAACTGATTTATCTAGCGATCTTATCGGGAAGAGACTTTCTAGTGATTTATTAATCGTAGATGGCTTATTGAATGATATATTGATAGGTTATGTTGACGTAGTCTTAGCGACATCTAGTTCTATAATCAACACTACCTTCTATGACATATTGTTGTATTCGATACTCTTAAATAAGGAACTAGTGGTCTATGGGGTATCTGGTATAGGAGTAGTAAACTTGCTTAAACACTATAGTTTTGGTTCGCAGGTAAAACTCTTCTGTCCATACTCATCTTAGAACACATATGTTCTCACATATTTTAACGGAATCTTTACAAGTATCCTTTCATTTAACGAGACATTGTAGTGTCCGATAACGTTCAACATGATGTTGGATTCTAGTTTTATCCTTACTACTTGGAGACTATTTCTAAGTCTATCAATAGAGGCTACTATGCCCTGAATACAATTTACTGGTGGGTAACATTTAGATGACTTATATATTACGAGCTTG
>CAZWTS010000105.1:0-5045 GCA_964637085.1 uncultured Desulfurococcales archaeon
CATCTCCTTACCTTCCATAATTAATGGTTCCCTAACTATTTCTATAATTACTTCCTCCAGTAAAACTTATAATATTTGTAACACTTGTAATACATGTAATACTAGTTTGGTGTGAAACATGAGTAGAGAAAGAGAAGAGAAAACAAGTATAACTATTAGAGGAATAGACAAAGACCTATACAATAGGTTATCTATACTTGCGAGGGAAACTGGTAAAACAATAGGAGAACTAGTAAACGAGTCTATGAGGCTCATGTTATCCTTTACAGACAGCCTCGGCAAAACCATAACGAGTTTTGGAGAAGCAATTAGAGAAGGATGGAAGGAAGCTAGAGATAAATATCTAGAAGTAACTCTACTCGACGAACTAGTTGTTACTAGAAAGGATCTCGAGGAACTAGATAAACCAGTAATATTCAAGAACATAAAGCGTCTAGTAATAAGTGATGACGTACCCTACGAGTTATTTGAAGAGAAGGTACGCGAAATCATAATGTGTAAGGAAATAGTCATACCAAAAAGTTATCCGAAGCTAAGAGTTGCTAGAAAAATAAGACTTGGAGGAAAAATAATTACTAGTTAAAAAGTACCGGGGATTCAAGTATTACTTTATTATTGTTTTAAGAATCTTAATGCATTCAATGAAGCAAGTCTATATGCAATGGTTTTATCTAAATCCTCTTCTAACATTTCATAGGCTTCAACAACCGCCAATGGATTTGAGGGGTATACTCCACTATCACTATTTAATACTATTCTCTCGGCTAAATCCTCCCCGGTTTTTACAATGTATAAAACGTCCTCGGGGCTTGTCTTTCCCTGCTGCATAGTAAACCCTAGGTAGAAGCCCCTATCAAAAACTAGATCTAGTACTCTAGGACTGGGAGTTAGATGGTCTAATAACACCATCTCATCACTTAAACCAACATCATCTATTACTCCTATAATCTTCTTTAATACCTCAACTTTACTCGATTTAGGAGTATGAATAATAACTGGCTTATCGAATCGCTTAGCAAGCAACAACTGTTCCCGAAGAACTCTAATCTCGAGATCGCTCCCGCTCTCCAACCCTACTTCCCCTAATAAGTCTGCTCTCAGCAAATAACTCTCAATAACCTTTAAGTATTCTCCAATATCACCATTGCTAGGAATATCACGGGGATGCAGTCCTACACCAATATAGGCTCTAAGACCGATACTACCACAACGAGTCTTCTCAAACATTAAGTGCTCAAAATGATCTCTCAACGATGAGGGAGAGCTAGGAGGAATAGGAGTATATGCTAAACTAACGATAGCGTCAATACCCTCTTCGACCATTAACGACAAGTCATACCAGCTTAAATAAATACTATGTAAATGTCCATCAATAAAACCCATAAATTAGCACCTCCCCTTACAATATTCATATATACCTATACATTTTTCTAACGATATGAATATTAAGCATATATGCTCGGACTATCTTAAACATTTAGATCTTGCTTCGTTCATTAATATTCTACAATATTTTTTATACGCGCATTTATTGCAACCATTAACCCCTAAACCCCAATAGATATCATTTAAAATACCTAGATTGTTTGGACAAGGATTACTTCCCAATACCTTTATGGTAAATGATCTAGGGGTACAGTTATTTACGTATTCTTTAGGCTTAAACAATACTATGAAAGAATAGATGTATTTATTATCTAATATAGTTTTGTCCTTTATAACGTTTTTAAACCATTCCACTAAGCCGTATATATCTCTTAGTAACTCATTATAATATTTGGTATTCCTAAGCATGTCTAGAGTAAATAACCCAACATACATCTTTTTGCTCTCAACAAGTAATTTCCTTATATCGTCTCTAGCAATTATTCCGAGTAGTTCTTTTCCTAACTCAGAAATACTTGCTTCATTATCTAAGTGTTTTTGTATTCTCCCCGTATTCTTTAAATAATCCCAAATCTTCTTAGCTACAATAGGATTACTTACGTGATACCCTATGAATTTCCTAACAATTTCCAAGTTCTGGGAATCCCTGAATATTCTCGGTATAAGTCTTGTTTTAACTTCGCCTACAACTAATGAATGCTTATTGTAAGCTAATACGTCTAAATCTATGCTACCTTTTTCAGAACCATATATCATATTACTTATTTTATTGAAGTACTTCTTAAGCCTACCAATGTTGATGCGAGGCGGCTCATTGTTGCTCAACACAATATTGTACTCACACGATTCCAGGTATTTATAGACGACATTGTGTCTAAATAATCGATCACTATCCCAGAATTTTCTACCTATCATTATTGTTCGCCGAACTCCAGAATATATTACTGTTTTCTCTTGTAATAATTTGTTGTGTTAGAACCTTCTGGAGAATTTTCGTATCAAATATATTGTATTTTACTATTATTTTACTAGGGTTCCCGTAGTCCTTTGGTAAGAGCTTGTGGTATCTTTTCGGTAAATATATTATAGCTTTATCAAAGTACGTATGAATTCTTAGCCATGTTTTATCTATTACATTTTTTATTTTCATGTATAATTCACTATTTTCCTCCACTATGTCTGGTGGCACATCGTAGCAGCATGCTGGCGGTATCCATGTATGAGTAAATGGTACGAAGCCTAGTAAATCGCTTAAGAACAACCATTCTATTAGAGGTTTCTTCCTATCCTCATCCCACAGTTTACTACGTTTTAATATTCCTATAATCTTACGGTTCATCGGGCTTAGAGGATAGGGTTTAACATTACTACATGGTGTTATTAGTGCTACATTGTAGTTTGGTTTATAATAGTATATCATATAGTTCCAGAAATTTTCAACCATAGAGTTGTAGAAGGCTCTAGTACCAGTAAGACATGGTATTAGGTGAAGAGATTTTCTAGGCCATCTTCCATTAACCTTGGGTATGCTATAACGTTTTGCCATAACCCTATGTACCTTCCACTATTTTTAGTCGAGTTATACTTCACATAATCCTAGGGCTTCACCTACACATTTCCCTGATTTAATAGATACACCCTTCTTTATTAGGTCTTCAAAATATACTTTACCCTTTCCATTAAGGAAGGGAGCTCCCTTACGTACTATTTTTTCCGCTTCAAGTAGCTTCCGCGCCCAGTGCGGATAGTTTACAAAAAGTCGTACATAGTAGTCTGGGTTTGCATTATATGGACAGTAAACGCAGTTTGCGGAACCCCCAATTATACTGTATAGGGGGTTTAAGTCTATGCCTTTAGGTTTAATATATTTTGAGATATAGGTTTTAACGTCATTATTGTTCCAATGGAATATGGGTTTAAAGTATATTGACTTCCAACCAGGTATTACTCCTAAAGCACCAGCACCTATCCATTTCTTCCTCCATCCCGAATCATAAGCTTTTACACCAGTAACACTTAACTTATCTTTAAGATACTTGTTTATTACTTGTTTCTTAAACGTAGTCATACACCATCTTCTCCTAGGTCCAGGCCAGCCCCATTTTCCAACTAGTTCATAGAAGTCATGGTTTGATTTTAGGTGTAGGAATTTCTCCTTAGGCACACCGTATTTTTCTATTATACTATAGGTATACTTTATGTTTAACTCATGAGTGTTTCCAGGTATCTCTATATAGACTACATAAGTATTTTCTAATCCTATCGTTGATATAACAAGATCTAGTATTACAAGACTATCTTTTCCGCCAGAAAACATTACGTAGAAGTCATTGAATACTTCTTTTACTCGTAGAATACTCTCTTTTGAAACTCTTAGTTTTATTTCGAAATCTCTCTCAGCTACTTCAAACATTCTATTCGTTATCTCAGCATTTATTTTCTCAAGTATCTTCTTGTCTATTATATTCACCTGAAAAACCCTATGAATATGTGAAACGGGAATACTATTTTATCTTTCGCTTAGATATCTCTTTTGGGGGTTTGTATGCCCAGATAATATTACACCAATTTTCTCTCTATTTCTCGCGAGTAATGCCTCAAGTTTTCTTCGAGCAACCTCTAATGTTCTAGCTTCGAGGCGAACTAATGAATCTATTATGTCAATAAAATATGGTACTGCATTCTCACTAGTCTTTAAACTTAGAAATGAAATTATGTCTTCTACACCTAGGTTTCCATAGTCTAATACCTCTATTTTCACTGCTTGATCAAACGATGTTGGCTTAAATGGTTTATAGAAGCAGATCTCGATTTCGCCGTATTCCGGGTTTTCTCTAAGATTTTCCTCTATTATATTACGGTATTTTGGCTTAGCTTCCTCAGGTATATTCATATAGTCAACTTGTCTAGGTAAGAGTTCACGTAGTTTTCCTATACAAGTGTATTCGCCATTCCTCAGCGCGATACTCATTAGCGCCTTGTCATTAATAGGTATTTTCTCGCCAACGATTGCTGAGAGAAAACGTGAATATGATCTCTTCAATACACCTATCATCGTCGTTTTTGTTTCCTCTGCTCTCCTAATAGACTTTTTAACTGATTCCTCAAGTAGGCTCAGTCTCTTCTTTTTCTCTTTTTTCCTGATAGACGAGAAGATTAGCTTGTATGGTACTATTTCTCCATCAAATATTATCTGGTCTAAACTTAGAAATCCCTCCTTCTTATTTACTAAGAGTTCTTGAGCGAGGCTCTTTTCTAATATTTTCGCTTTAGTATAGACTATTTCTTTGAATTCCTCTACATCCAAGAAGATAAGGTCTCCAACGAGCTTTCTTGCTTCTATTTTTTCTTTGTCGCATCTATTTCTGCATCCATAGAGAATGTAGCCAGCTATTATGGCTGATAGTTTTCCCCCTATAAGATCTAGGCCTTCTGGAGGGAAAGTAGAGTCTATAGCCGCTATGCAATAATTGTTATTTTTAACTGGTATTTTATAGAAGACTTGATTTTTTGCAAAAGGATAACTTTTCTTCAGCCTGTTAAGATCATCTACATTTGATTTCACAACAATTCCCTTTAAAGCATTAAAAGTTATTTCATGAGGAATAATTTGACAGAATTGTTTGAAATTGTTATCATTAGAGAAAAAAGTAATATAT
>CAZWTS010000106.1:0-6098 GCA_964637085.1 uncultured Desulfurococcales archaeon
CCTCTAATTGCAGGTCTAGTAATCCTAGTATACCAGTAGTATGATCATAGTGTCTATGAGATACCAATATAGCATCAACGTCGCATATACGGAATCCGAGCTCTCTAAGCCTAGCTTCAACTCTCATACCAGCATCGATTAAGAGTACGGTATCGGGAGTTTCTACAAGATATGCTGGATAACCTCTCATAACATGTGAACCAGCACCACCCGTGCCGAGAAAATATATTCTAATAGACAAGGCTTTACTCCTCCACTACTATAAGCCTCTCCTACACCCTTATATCATTGACTATAGGGAAAAATCGATAATTTATTTAGCTCGTGTAAAATAATAGGATTGATAAGGATTGATGGGAGAATTCAGGAATGCATAATATTTTCCTTAGGGAAACATTATTGTATTCTAGTACATGTTGCTTCAAGCATTTTTATAGCATCCTTTATCTCGGGTAATTTGGGTGGCCATGAACCATATATGTCTTTTAGTATTATCGGAACCATTTGAGGTGCTAGTACTCCTCTCTCAGTTATGAGTGCGTCAACGTATTCTGGCGGGGTTACATCCATTAATGGTACGTAGGCCTTGAATTTCTCCTTACCAGTTAGCCCTAATAGTACTGGGTCTCCTTGTGGTATTTCTACTAGTTCACCGAAAACTGTTTCTACACTAAACTTGTAGGTTCCAGCGGCTACGAATACTCTTACACGAGCCTCCTTCGCAGCTAATGCTATATTACTTGTTCCAACTTTTCCTATTACTGCTCCATTAGCTGCTATTGCTTCAGCTCCAACAAGTACACGAGTTATATTAGGCATAATGTATCTTACAGCTGAGTCAACTATTACTGTAACAGGTATACCTAGTTCTCTTAACGTAGTCGCCATCTTTAATCCTTCACCACCGGGTCTAGACTCGGTTACGTAGGCTTCAATCTTCTTACCAAGCCTCAACGCCTCCTTAATGATCTCTACAACACTACGGCTATAACTATGAGTTAAGATTACCTCGTGTTCCCTAAGACGCCTCGCACCTATGGCAGCTAACTGTTTAGTAGCTTCACTCGCTTCCCGCAACTTAGCTTTTATGAAGTTATGAATAGTATCTTTAATCTCCGGTAGCCTTGAACCCTCGTTTATTAAAGCATTTACTTGCATTAATATGTCTCTTAAAGTATTAATAATCATAGCTGAAGTAGGCCTAGCCCTATAGATTTCATAAGCAGTCCTCGTCATCCTTAAACAAAGCTCTCTTAAGCTCCCAGCACTATCAACAACATTCAATAACAAGCCGAGAGCATCACTTGCAGCTTCAGTTGAACCAGTAACATAGGCTATCCTAGAATACTTCTCCACTACTCCCAACCCTATTTTCTAAGAATACATTCGCCTAAATAATAAATCCTCCGAATAGAATTCGAGCATGCTTCGAGCTAAGAGAACAGTAGATAAAACAAGAGCGCGCCAGTAGGATAATAGTATAGTGGTATTATTAGTATAAAAAACCGGAGAAGCGATAATACCCAGATGCTTAGGCGTTAAATCTTTAAAACCATACCCATGCTATAAGCACATTTATCCGGGTGCTATACTAGTGCCAACATATGATTCCACAGTAGAGAAACTAGTAAAATACCTCGTAGTAAAAGCCCTAGCCGGGCACGGCTATGCGGTTCAAGCCGTATACGAGCACATAGTTAATGAGATAAGTCCTAGTACACTTGCATACAAGTATGGTATGAGTAAACACCAGCTAAGAGGATACACTCAAAGAGTAATAGAAAAAGCTGGGAGCGAGTGGAGGGCAAAAGCACTACTAAGACTACTAACACCCTACATATTAAGAGTAAAACCGATAATAGTTGTCTACGGTGATGGTAAAGCATATTGTAGCTACTGTAAAGTAGAGATCCCGATAACTAAAACAGAAGACCATGTAAGGAGAAAACATAAGGATCTAGTATCCGTTATAATGAGGAAAATACTACACGAAGTAACGGCACCTAAACAAGTCGAGATAAGCAAAGCAGAATACTATGCTTTCTAAACAACTAGGAGTTCACCTACTAGTTAAATCTAGAATACAATAAAATAAAGTAATAAAAGAATAGAAAACGCATGGTTTAAGAGTTATTCTAGCTTAGCTAATATGTAGATCTCTAAATTCCGAATGATATTCTGTTTCATCTACTACTTCTATCTCTTCTTCACCTGCATCCATAGTGAGTTCTTCAATCTCCCTTCTAGCATCAATCCACCTCTTATAATCAACCATGGCTTCCTCTAAAGGTACTGATAACTCGGGCTCGAGATTAATTACATAGTTTTCAAGATCCTCAAAGCTAGCGCCTATTTTCTGATACTTGTATTCAAGTTGTCTTATAGTGTCGTGAGGGCTCATTATTTCGTGCACCTAGTGCTACAATAAAGCTAGATGTATAGGTTAAAAAAACTTTTGCACAGAATAAGTATACAAATTGTGTATACAAGTATCTATACATCTTAGTTAGAAAATCTAACCAGGATTTATAGCCGCATTTAAACACAAAATCCGGCTTTCATAAAATTTATTTCCTTGTTATTGGAGTCCTAACTGTTTGTTTTAGTATAAAATTTTTTCGTTGAGATATTACTTGTCAGGTGCACCGTTGTTGTTCTACGCGGCTACTCTAGTTCTATCTCTTCGCTTTCCTCGTTGAGCTCGTTTTCTAGTTCATTTAGGGCATCCGTCCATTTACGGTAGTCTATCATTGCTTCCTCGTAGGGTATGGGGAGTTCTGGTTCGAGGTTTAAAACATAGCTTTCAAGGTCTTTATAACTAGCTCCGAGTTTACCGTATTTTTCTTCAAAGTCTTTTATAATATCCTGTGGACTCATGGAGTTTTTCCCACCCATCACGTGGTAATATTTTTCTTTTCCTTCCAATATTTACAAGTTTATATGGAGGTTAGGTTTCCTAAAGGTGAGAAAATTTTTATAAAAGAGTTAGGCATGTAGTTTTCTCTCGTTATCTTTTTAATGGTTCTCCCACTGCATACCATAAACAATAATATACCTTATATTCTAAGAAATTAGTATCGGGACTAGCTACCGTGTCAGTTAAAGGCTTTTCCAAGTTCTTTTCAAAACGTACGGAGCTTATGAGGGCTTCAGAGATAAGAGAGTTGTTAAAGGTTGTAGAGTCACGTGATGTTATTAGCTTGGCGGGCGGGTTGCCGGATCCTAGTACTTTTCCTAAGGAGGAGCTAGCTGAGATAGCTAGTTATGTTATACGCGAATATGGTGAAATGGCTTTACAATATGGTACTACTCAGGGGGCCCGTATTCTAAGAGAGGCTTTATGCCATTTCATGGCTAAGGTTATGATACTCTGTAAGCCTGAGAATATATTGATTACTACTGGTAGCCAGCAAGCATTAGACCTAATAGGACGTACTCTTATCGACCCCGGTGATCTAGTAGTTGTTGAGCTACCTACTTATCTTGCAGCTATTAACGTGTTTAAGTTGAGTCAGCCAAACTTTGTTGGAATACCCATAGATGAGAATGGAATGCGTACTGATGTACTCGAGGAAAAATTGAGGAGTATTTATGGTGAGGGTAAGCGAGTCAAATTTGTTTACACAGTTCCAACAGCTCAGAATCCTAGTGGCGTAACGATGAGTAATGATAGGCGTAAGCATCTCCTCGAGTTAGCTGAGAAGTATGATTTCTTAGTGATAGAAGATGATCCGTATAGTCACTTCTTATTTGAGCCCGTATCATTTAAACACTTGAAGGCTATGGATACTAGTGGTAGAGTAGTATACATATCAACTATTAGTAAGATATTATCACCAGGTATACGTATAGGATGGATAATAGCGCATGAAGAACTCATAGGAGTATTTGAGCGAGCGAAACAAAACCTAGACCTCCATACACCTACATTAAACCAGTACATTGTAGCTGAAGCAATAAAGAGAAGCGTTATCGATAGACACTTGCCACGAGTAAAAGAACTATACCGTAAGAAGAAGAACGTTATGCTTGAAGCATTAGAAGAATACTTCCCAGAGGGCTCGAGATGGACTAAGCCAGTTGGCGGATTATTCGTGTTCGCCTATTTACCAGAAGGCGTGGATACTAAGGCATTATTACCAAAGGCTATAGAACATGGAGTAATCTATGTACCCGGTAAATCCTTCTTCGTAGATGGTAGTGGAGCAAACACTATGAGGTTAAACTTCAGCTTCCCGCCGCCCAGTAAGATAGTTGAAGGTATAAGGAGACTAGGAAACCTATTGAGGAGCGAGCTTGGGAAATAAGCTATAGACTACATATGCTATATCTGGTCTTTTTTACTCTTCTTTTCCTATTTATTGTTCTACTAGTTTAACTACTACTCGGGGCGCTGTTACTGGTAGAGCTGATTCAAGGTTATCTATCACTTTTACTAATCCTTCTCTCAACTCTTCAGGTAACTGTCTACCAGCATAATATGCTTCTCCACTACGAGTCCATCCAGCAACTTCTACTCTCGTTAGACCCCTTATACTAGTTGATAATAACTCTAGCCATGGGTGAACTATTATCGTTGAAACCCTACCAACATCCCTTATGTACATTCTAGCCCTTGCGTCAAGGCTTGAAAGAAATACTATATCCCACTCACCCCTAATATCAGAGAGTTTATTGTAATTGTAGAGAGCGTTTGTGAACCCGCGTACTACGCCCTTAAGCCTTCTTGAAGGATTACCTATTAATACGATGTTTACGGCTTGTTTCGAGAAATAGGCTGTTAGTATACCAGTATAACCCGATCCTATGATTAAGAGGTTCTTACCCCTACTCTTCTCTGCAACATATAGTGCAATAGAAGTTGAGCTCGCTAAAGCGGCTGCAACGATATCGTCTACTTCTCTTGGTAGTAATCCTACACCACTACTAGGCTGAGAAGTATACTCGGCTGCAAAACCATCATAGTCTACTCCGGGAATACCGCGCTCAGTCTTAGGAAGACTAGCAACGAGTCTACCCGAGAAACTTGTTTCAGCGTCTACTCCAAGATATTCTACTCTACCAAAACCCTCTGCTCCAAGAGTACGGCCGGGTTCAACCCATAAAAGTCCGCCGTAGACAGCGTTTTCTAATGCACTAAGCGCGACTGCGTGGACTCTTATTAGGACATGATTGTACGGTATAGCTGGTTTCGGTTTATCAACTACTATTGCATTGTACTGGAATACTAGTGCTTTCACAATTCAGCACCTTGAAAGCGTAGAGAGACCTGAGAGCGTGGTATGGGTCCTAGGAGTTATTAGGGGAGGGGTGATAATAAACTAGTTTCTTTAGGCGTAACCGGGGGGTTAAGTGAGGTTGAGGTTTATTCACTTACTTAGCAAGGAGGCTAGACTGAGACTCATAGAGCTAGCATTAGCGCGTAGGTCTTCCAAGGAGCTCGCCGAGGAATTAGGGATTACTCCAGCAGCTATTTCAAAGTATACTAGTGGGAGAATGCATCCTAGTGATGATACTATTAGGAAATTATTTAGAATACTTGACTCAGAGGAACATGTGAGAGCATACACTATAGTGTTAGAGGATCTAGTCTACGGGCTCGAAGAACTCCTCGAATACGTTTCATCTAATGGCGTAGACGCTCTAAGCGACCGTGAGTTCCAGAGCATTATTAGAGCTCTATACGAGTATCTAGGAGAGTATATAAGAAACTACATGTAATAGTTATACGTAGATGCATAGACTGTTTAGAGAGGTATACTGTTAGCCATGGGAGATAGGGGAACTAGACAAGAGAAAAGACTCCCAATGTTCGCGAACGGTACAATAGTATCAGATTACGAACCCTTATTCCATTACTGGGAAATAGCTAGGAAGAGAGGGCGTGAAGATCTAGTAGACAAGGCTATGCTTGAGAATAGGGACTTCGACTATATACGTAGGATGGTGTTAGAGCAAGCATTAAATCTCCTTGAAGTTTTAGATAGGCTAGAAGAATATTTTATCGATAGGATAGAGCCGGAAATAGCAGTAAAGGCTTTAGAGGAAACACTTGGAATAGAACTAGAATTAGAAGAGGCACGTCGTAGACTAGCTAG
>CAZWTS010000107.1:0-7528 GCA_964637085.1 uncultured Desulfurococcales archaeon
CTGGTGATGGAGGAGATGAATTATTCTTCGGCTACAGTTTTCTCCTCAATAAAAGCGAGAGAGAATTATTAGAGTGGGTTAAACGTGTTATAGATAAAAGGTTTTCATCGGAAACTCTGGGAGAGGCTCTAGGGGTAAGAGTCGTCCCAGCATTCTATTCTAACAAAATAAAAGAATATTCATGGAAAATACCCTTCAAATGCCGTATCACAAGACTTAATGGAAGGATTTGGGGCAAATTCCTCCTCCGAGTACTCCTCGACAAACATGGTTTAAACGAGATTGCTTGGAGGGAGAAGACTCCAGTAAACTTGGGCTCAGGTTTCAATAAGTTGTTACGAGAGTGGAGTCTAAGTATACCATTCAATACTGTTATGAAACTATACCGTAGAAGCCTTATACATTTCCCATCAAAACCCCACGCTTACCTATACATAGAGCTTACTAGGAGGAGCATAAGTGTACCCGAGAAATGCGGTACCATTGGTAAAGCATGCCCTATCTGTGGTAGATGCTTAGTAGACGATCACTGCTCCTTTTGTGGTGCAAGTATTACTCGTAGTGGAGTCTCAGTTTACTCCGATGAAACCTACCACGCGTTACGTAGGGTGATGTCTTCGTGAAAATAGCCTTGTTTTCCGGTGGAAAAGACTCATTCTATGCGTCAGTTAAAGAAGGGTCTTTTGACGCCTACCTAATACTAGTATACGAGTTCCCTAACCCCTCACCCCACCTCATAAACCTTGGGCCAAGCGTTATGACCGGCCTTCTCACTAGTAGGCCCGTACTCGTGAAAAAACTTACTAAGGGAAGAGAGTTTAATGAAACCGTTGAGTTCTTGCGGGAAATAGGAGCTACAACTATTATCGCGGGCGACGTATATGTTGAAGAACATCTACGCTATATGGAGCGCGTAGCCGAGGAAGCTGGAGCCAAGTTAAAGGAACCCCTCTGGGGCTTAGATCCCCTTGAAGTATTAGTAGAAGAGGTAGAGTATGGTATTGAAGCTAGGATTATAGGGGTAATCCATGGCTTGGAGCCTCTCTTGGGCTTAAAGCTGTCTAGGGAAACATATCATAGAGTAGTTGAAGAAGCAGTTAATCGCGGCTTTGATGTACTAGGCGAGAAGGGAGAATATCACACAATAGTAGAATATTCTCCCAGACATCTTGGGAGACTAGAATACCGTATCGCGGGTGAGAGGGAGAGTAGACGTGGAAAGTTCTTGGAGCTGGTTTTAAGAGAATATAGGGTGAATACAAGAATAGAATAATGTGAGGAGGAGTAATACTACTAATAAGTGCATTATAGTTGATACTTTTACTATCCTAATAGCGTCTAAAACCTTACTAGGAGATAAGGGTTCTAGAGCATCACCTAGACTATAGTATCCAGGCTTCTCTAATCTAACCCTTAATGCTCCGGCTATAGCCGACATAGGGTATCCCGCATTAACGCTCTCGGTGACATTATGGTCTCGGGAGAGTATTTTCCAGGCATTTCTCCAATCGTATCCTAGTAGAATTGACGCTAACACTATGTATAAGGCAGTTAGTCTAGCTGGCACATAGTTCAACACCGTATCAAAGCGGGCAGAAAACCATCCAAGCCTTCTTAGCTCTGGAGTCTTAAAGCCTACTGAACCGTCTAGTGTGTTTACTAGTCTCTGGAGAAAAGGTCCTATGACTCCTAGAAACGGATAATATGTTAGTGGAGACGTAAAACCGTCCACAAGGCTCTCGGCAAGAGACTCTATTGCTGCTGATAAGACGTGCTCATTATCTAGGACGTAAACGTTTCTTCTAACCATTTGCTGTACCCAGTATCTCGTTTCACTCCACTCTCCCTTCAACGCGGTATAATAGGTGTGGTAGCCTATGTCTAAAAGCAACTTAATAGACACACTAGTCTTCATAACCCATAGCGCTGTAATAAACCATAGAGTGAGACCAGTTAAGCCTCCAAGTAATCGGGTAGAATACAATACAATGTAGATGGGGGCTAAGTGAACCATAATACATGTTAACGCTAAGAAAACCCCGTATAGTCTACTAGCATAGGGTTTAATCATTTTCTTAGACAATGAGAAACACGTGTGGACGGGGTGTATTTTCAATAAAAAGCCACTGTGATAGGGATATAAGTAGTCTAATAGCAGCGCCGCCAGCAATAATATTATGCTCGTAATAAGATTCCACGGGTATACGGCTCCCCATACGTGACCCATTGCTACCACTCAATTCTTCCATAAAACTATGCTATAGTTAACGGTATTACTGCTAAGAGGAGAACCAGGGTTCTCGTCAACTCGTAGCAGAAGCCTAGTACGTCGCCATTACTGTATCCTAGAATACTATGGGATTTAACGTAGGTGTAGAATACTGATGCCATCATTCCCAGAGACATAGCCATAAACGTTATAGTAGTGATAGGCTCGGACGCGTAGACTAGTACTAATACTATTAGTAGGGCTAGGAAAACGGCTATGTTTGCAATTACTCTAGGAGGCTTCTTAGACTCTTCTATGAATAGTGTTCCGAGACCCCTATAGTCTGGTTTATTCGAGAATACCGCTAGTAGATACATTGACTCAGCAGCTAGTATGTGTGCAACTACTATGATATCAGTATACTTGTATAAGTGTTGAAGGCAAGTATAGGTTACTAGTACTAGTAGTATAGTAGAAGCAATAGCCATAGGACCCTTCCAAGGCTCTTTTATAACCTTAAGTGCTTCTCCCCCACGTTTACGGGAAGCTATAGCGTCTACGAAGTCTGCGAAACCATCCACGTGGTTTAATCCAGTAATAATATAGGATAATAGAAGGGCGATAACAGCTTTAACACCTACTGGTAGACTAGTATAGAATGGTAATACCACGATTAAGCCCTCAATAAACCCGATTAAAGGAACAGTATAAAACGATCTAGCAGCCAAATAGATATCGTGCACTCCCGTTGGAATTATCGTTAGAAAGGATAATAGTGCTAGGAATCCTTTAACGGGATTATTCCCCCTTAGAATACTCTGCAAGAGCCTTCACCAATAAATCATTCTCCCATTTCCTCCTTATCGCTACTCTCGTATGATATCGTGATAGACCATAGAAGGTGTGAGCTGGGCGTACGAGAATCCTCTTCTCATGTAATAGTTTATCGTATAGTTCTAGAGAGTCAATCCACTCGTGTTCTATTAATAGGAAGTTTACGTGAGACTCATATACTCTATAGCCGAGTCTACGCAGCCTATCCGTAATGTCTACGCGTTCTAATGCTATAAATGCTTGCGAACCCTTAATATACTTCCACAGGGCCTCCCTATGATCTACGAGGGTCTTCTTAATCGCACACTCTGCTATAGCGTTTACATTCCACGGCTGGCGTAGGGAATCAACTTTCTCGACAACCCGCTTAGACTCAGAGTATAGGAATCCTATTCTAAGCCCTGGTATAGCGAATACTTTAGTGAAAGTCCTTGTAACAATAATATTCTCTTCTAAATATCTCTCTAGTAACCCCATATAACTAGAGGAGAGCTCAGCATAGGCTTCATCGACTAGTATGTAGGCTTTTCCTCTAAGACTACTCGCTAGTTCTTCTATCTCCCTAATAGGCGTAATAGTGCCCGTAGGGTTGTTTGGATTACTTATAATTACTAGTGGTTTAGACTTGTTTTTTACTTTGCTTGCGAGTTCATCTATGTCTAACAGGAACCTATTATTATTCGTCTTCATTAAGTAGTGGACGCATTTAATACCAAGTATGCTACAAATAGAATCGTACTCGGGGTCCCCGTAGCTCGGGCTAACTATTACGAGGGTTTTAGGCTTTAATGCAGTAATAGCTAGGTTTAAGGCCTCTGCAGCACCGTTACACGGTACTATACTTCTATAGTCTAGGCCTCCATAGAAATACGTTATAGCCTTCCTCAACTCTATGTATTCGTAGTCAGGATACCTAGTGTAAACGTTTTTTACACAGCACTCAGCTATACTATCCTCTAATTCTACTGGTACACCAAGCGGGTTGGTATTTATACTAAAATCTAGAACCCCCTTTACCCTAATCCTACCACTACCCCCATGATACCTCATTTCCCGCAAAGCCTCCTAGCTAGTTCTAAGTCTTCAACCGTATCGATGTCTAGGAGGTCGGGGAACTGGCACATAATAATGTTCGCCCAGTATCCCCGCTTATTCTTAAATAATGATATACCTATGGGTGAGAGAGTATCTCTAGCTAATGGTTCGGGGAAACACTGTTTGGAGACGATTAGGGTTATAATTTCTCTACTTATACTTAACGCTTTCTCTACGAAGTGTTTTAGGACTCCATGGGTTAGGAAGGGTGTATCTGCTGGTAGGAAGAGGACTGGTACACTAATGTTATCTAGAATGTATCCTATATCGTGGGGGTAGCTCTTACCAGGCGTATCTATTACCTCAATATCGTTCTCTATACACCACCTCCTAGTCCCAGGCGTATGGGGTGATACAGCTACATAGACTCTAGGAGAGATTATAGTAGCCTCACTTATTACTCGCCCAATAATGGGTTTACCACATATTCTAAGGAGGGGTTTCTCAACTCCACCCATTCGGCTACCTCTACCACCAGCCATAACTACTATGTTCATCTAACTCCTACCAGTAAGGTATTTGTCGTAAACCCTACTTAGAATAGAACCTATTAGAGAAGCTAGTATATCGTCTATAAACATCGGTTTATCTCCAAGCCCACTAATACTATTCTTTACTCGATCAATCCAGTAGTAGGAGAACAATGCCTTCCAGCCATTAATGTAGAGTGCTAAGCTTATCCCTAGTAACTCGTCAGCTACCATCCTCTTAGAATCCGCTAAGTATTCTCTACGAGGTAGACTGGGAATAGAGCCAGCCCTACCATAGTAGTCTAGGCTTTTCGCAGCTATTCCTAGAGCCCATATATTAGGGTCTTTGAGGAGGAGTTCTAGTTCGCTTCTAATACTCTCTCTAACCTCACTATACTCTACTCCTGGTATTGGAGCATTCCTATAAGCTTCTAATGCTCTATCTACAACCCATTCAACTGGTTCTGAGAAAATATCTTGGAATCTCTCATGTATATTCTTCTTCTCTAAACCATACCCTAGTATTAGCTCGTAGAGTTTCTCAGCTACAAGAGCTCCGAGACGTGTTGCTGGACCACCATAGATTTCAACGGGGCCTTGTTCATCCTCCTTTTTTGATGCAACTATTACTGCGTCTGTTATAGTAGAGAATACTCTACCACCACTACTACATGATAGTCCTAGGTCTACTAGAGCTAGAGTCTTAGTACTAGCTATAAGGGATACGAGGTCTACTAGAGCGTTATTAGATAAAACCCTACTCGTAGCCAATAACACGTTTATCGTAGAAGCCTCATAGCCGATAGCTCTAGAGCCACCAATACATGCGAGTGGGCTTAAACCAATAGTTGCAATAATCCAGGCATCTTCATTTCCTAGGCTTAACTCTACGTGTTCTCTAACAACGTCTACGGCTGTTAGGAATACTGCACTAGTATCTACTGGTAGCCCTAGCCCTAATACTAGGCTTCTAGCATAGGCTTTAGGAGAGGGCTCGTTAAAGTCCCTGTCAACTCTATGGAATACTACGTGAGTTAGCTCTCCTAAGCCCCCGCCCACTATAGTTGATGAAATAGCTTTAACTGGTTCACTAAATTCTACAATAAATGTATTATCGTCGACTATCTTTTTCTCATACAAGGTTCCCTAGCCTGTACCCGGTTACTTACCCGTTAAGCGCTCGTATTCTCTATAGATGCTTTCAACTAGTTCACTATAACCTATGTTCTTTACTGCTGTAGCAGCTATGCTAGTTCCACCTGCACCAACTCCTTCTTTAACGTAGCCTTTCTCATAGTATCTAAGACCCTCGTATGGGGCATTGGAGAAATCATAATTGTATGCTATAACTGGTGTTTCAGGTGATATCATTTCAACTAAGCCGTTAATATCTGATGAATCATCCATTATAATCCACTTAGTAGTCCCTATGATGGTTTTCTCTCCAAGCTCTAATCCATTAGCCTTAGCTATAGCTAGTACGGCCGCCATTTGAGTACCACCAGCAAGAATAATCTTCAACCCCTTATCTAGAGCTCCCTCCATAAAACCCGCTATAGAAACATGTACTGGGTCCCCTAGAGCTGAAACAGCTTCAAAGACGTTAGCGGAGGGTAGGTTTGGGTTCTTCTCTAAGCCTTTTCTAACAATTTCTTCCTTAAGGCTATGGGGGTTGGAGGGTCCAGCACTACTCACCATTCCCCAAGCATTGTATCCTAGAGCTACTAGTATCCCTAGAGCAGTAGTCGTTCCCCCAGGTATGCTCTCGCCCAAGACGACTACATCGGCTACATGGGCTAAGCGGGAGGCAAGTACGCGGGCCTCCTCATATAGACTCCTAGCAGTATCGTAGGGTAGTGCTCTCCCCGAATCAATTCTCTCGCCAACCCGGCGGCTAGGAAGCACGACGTGAGGTATACGTGGCACAATGTAGGAGCCAGTATCAACTACTAGGAAGGGTATACCAGCTTTCTCAACGACAGCACGCGTAATCAATGCTGGCGTAGGAATACCTTCTGGAGTAACTGGGATGTGCTCAGTGCTAACGGGTTTCCCGAGGACAAGGTATTCTACATCAACTGCTGGAGTATAAAGCGTTAACTCGGGGGAAGCACCAGCAATACTTACTCCGGGAATCGTAGACGTCATAGTAGAACCAATAAAATATACTGCGAGAACCCTAGAACCCTTAATCTCATTAATGAACTTCTCACCCTTTTCTCTCAGCCGAGCATAAATTAGAGACTCCATCTGGACACCCTATCCAAAAAGGAAGGAACAACTATAAAAATATAGCCAACACAAGCAACATAAATAACGTAGAACACTAATTATAAGGAATAAGACAATGAAAAATAACCCGATACACAAGCTAATAGTAGAGAACTGGGGACCCGTAGAAAAGGGAGAAATAGAGTTCAAGCCGCTAACTATACTCATAGGCCCAAACAATACTGGAAAATCATATATTTCAATGCTCTACTACGCATTAATGAGAAGTTTCAAAAAAGCACTCGCAACATCAACTATAGACCTTTTTGAATCAGATTTAGAATTATTAATTTCCAATATAATTTATTCTAGTAATAGGGCAAGAGAGCTTAAGAATCGCGGGAACCTAGTTGGGAAAATATTAGATGAAACCAAGAAAATATTATCATCAACATTGTTAAAGAATGAAATAGAGAGAATATTCTCCGATGAAATAGGAAGACTTGTAAGGATAGGTGCCGAGAGCTCGAAGATAAGGTTATACATTAACTATAGAGGTGTAGGTGTACGTATCAATGTAATTATACATAGAGATAATAGTATTAATGTAGACATCGACTTTAAGATGCCAAGAGAACTAGTGGAGCAGTCTCAATTTAATATTTTAAGAGAAATATTAAATGCTACTGGAAGAGACATATATTATCTG
>CAZWTS010000108.1:0-3321 GCA_964637085.1 uncultured Desulfurococcales archaeon
AGAAATACTTATCAAGCTGCAATGGCAAAGCAAGCGCTTGGACTATATGCAGCTAACTATCAGTTACGAACCGACTCTAGAGGTCATCTACTACATTATCCGCAGAAGCCTCTGGTTCAGACAAAACCCTTAGATATTATAGGTTATAATGATAGACCAGCTGGACAAAATATGATAGTCGCAATTTTATCGTTTACTGGATACAATATAGAAGATGCTTTAATAATGAATAAGTCTGCTGTTGACCGAGGATTAGCGCGTTCATCCTTCTTTAGACTATACTCTACTGAAGAGCGGAAATATGCCGGTGGCCAGGAAGATAGAATAGAAAAACCAAGTCCCGGTGTAAGAGGCTACAAGGGCCTAGCACTATATAACAAGTTAAATGAAGACGGATTGATAGATCCGGAAGTTGAAGTTCGTGGAGGAGAAATATTAATAGGTAAAACAAGCCCGCCACGATTTACAGCCGAATACAAGGAGTTCGGTCTTACAGCCTCAACCCGTCGTGACACGTCGGTAGCGGTAAGACATGGTGAAAAAGGAGTTGTGGATATGGTTCTGATAACTGATACTGTTGAAGGAAACAAACTAGTTAAAGTGAGGGTACGTGATCTAAGAATACCAGAAATAGGAGACAAGTTTGCATCAAGACATGGTCAAAAGGGAGTAATAGGACTACTAGTCCCTCAAGAAGATTTACCATTTACGGAGGATGGAATAGTACCAGATCTAATCATTAATCCACACGCGTTCCCTTCGAGAATGACCCTTGGTCAGTTAATGGAATCTATCGCTGGTAAGTATGCCGCGCTATCTGGTAAGACTGTAGATGCTACTCCGTTCTATAAAGAACCTTTGGATAACATAAAGATACGCTTACTTAAATATGGTTATCCTATGGATGGTACCGAAGCAATGTATGATGGCAGAACAGGTGAGCTTCTGAAATCACCAGTTTTCATAGGAGTTGTATATTATCAAAGACTTCACCATATGGTTGCCGACAAAATACATGCAAGAGCTAGAGGACCTGTACAGATATTAACGAGACAGCCTACGGAGGGTAGAGCTCGTGAGGGAGGGTTAAGGTTCGGAGAAATGGAAAGAGACTGCCTTGTAGCACACGGTGCGTCACTTGTCTTAAAAGATAGACTGCTTGACCAATCAGATAAAACTGTAATATATGTATGTGAGTATTGTGGATTCATTGGATGGTATGATCGTAATAAAGGAAAATATGTATGCCCTATACATAAAGACAAAGGTAAGCTTTACCCAGTAACAGTATCCTATGCATTCAAACTGTTATTACAAGAGCTTATGAGTATGTGTATAGCTCCAAGACTAATACTGGGTAAGAAATGGGAACGAATATAAGGGTGATATGGTCATGAATGAAGAACGTATAATAAAAGGAATAAAATTTGGTATTCTTTCTCCAGATGAAATACGGCAGATGGCTGTAACACCTATAATCACTCCAGAAGCTTATGATGAAGACGGGCTCCCAATAGAAGGAGGAGTAATGGATCCACGTCTCGGTGTTATAGAACCCGGACAACGTTGTCCAGTATGTGGTAACACTCTTGCGCAATGTCCCGGTCATTTCGGTAAAATTGAGCTAGCCCGTCCGGTAATACATGTAGGATTCGTTAAACATATATACGACTTATTGAGAGCTACATGTAGGTCTTGTGGTAGGATCCTAATTCCCCAAAAGGATATTGAACGTTATTTAAACCTGCTTAGGAAGCTTGAAAAACGATGGCCTATCCTTGCACGACAATTAGAGGAGTATGTTAAGAAGAAGGCTATAAAGACTATGGAGTGTCCGCATTGTGGTACAAAACAATACAAAATACGTCTCGAGAAACCAACAACTTTCTATGAAGAACGTAAAGAGGGTATCGTGAAGCTAACACCTCTCGATGTTAGAGCACGTCTTGAAAAAATACCGGACGATGATGTACGCTTACTCGGCCTTGATCCCCAGAATGCAAGACCAGAATGGATGGTGCTAACGGTTTTACCAGTGCCTCCGATATCAATAAGGCCCTCAATATTACTAGAAAGCGGCGTCAGAGCCGAAGACGACCTTACACATAAGCTAGTGGATATCGTTAGAATAAATGAAAGATTAAAAGAAAATCTAGAAATGGGAGCACCTCATCTAGTCATAGAGGATATATGGGATCTACTACAATATCACGTAACAACATATTTCGATAATGAGGCACCAGGCATACCTCCTGCAAAACATCGCTCTGGTAGACCTCTTAGAACGTTAGCACAACGTCTGAAAGGTAAAGAAGGTAGGTTTAGAGGACATTTATCTGGAAAGCGTGTGGACTTCTCTGCACGTACCGTAATAAGTCCCGATCCAAATATTAGTATAAATGAAGTAGGTGTTCCCATAGATATAGCGAAGACCTTAACAGTACCTGAGAGAGTGACTCAGTGGAATGTTGATGAATTAAGAAAATACGTTATAAATGGCCCCGATAAATGGCCTGGTGCAAACTATGTTATTAGACCCGATGGTCGTAGGATAGACTTAAGATTCGTAAAGGATAGAAAAGCGTTGGCTGAAACGCTATCGCCAGGATATATTGTTGAACGACATCTAATTGACGGAGATATAGTCTTGTTTAATAGACAGCCGTCGCTTCACCGTATGTCTATTATGGGTCATTTAGTGAAAGTTTTGCCCGGTAAAACTTTCAGGTTAAACCTATTAGTATGCCCGCCATATAACGCTGATTTTGATGGCGATGAAATGAACCTACACGTACCGCAAGGTGAGGAAGCTCGTGCTGAAGCAAGGCTATTAATGTTAGTCCAAAAACACATTCTATCTCCAAGATACGGCGGCCCCATCATTGGCGGGTTACAAGACTATATTAGTGGTGCGTATCTCTTAACAGCAAAGTTTTCTCTACTAACACAGAAGGAAGTTGTAGAATTACTTGCTACAACAGGATATAAGGGGCCTCTCCCAGAACCAGCTATATTTTCGCCGAAGGAGTATTGGACAGGTAAACAACTAATTAGTCTATTCTTCCCTGAAGACTTTAATTATCACGGTAAAACAAACATTAGTGTTGGAGAGTTACGATGCGATAATGAGGATTGTTTGACGGACTCATACGTTGTTATAAAGAAAGGAATATTACTTGAAGGTGTATTAGACAAGAAATCCATCGGTGCACAACAACCTGGAAGTATGTTACATAGGCTAGTTAAGGAGTATGGAGAGGACTTCGCAAGAAACTTCCTTGATAATGCTTTCAAAATGTTTCTACGCTTCTCTGAGAAATA
>CAZWTS010000109.1:0-11246 GCA_964637085.1 uncultured Desulfurococcales archaeon
CATAAGCTAGAAATCTCGGAACTTAAAGAGTACAATCTATTTGTGCCTATTAAACCGAGATTGTGGAACATAAATGAACTAGTTGTTAAGCTTAGGGAAGTAGAGTCGTTGTTGAAAGGATACAAGAAGGTACACTTCCAAGTAAATAAAATAATAGATAATATTGAACTATTTACAGGGTTAAAAACCACGTACTGTAGAAAACTAGAAGTTATAACGATAGATTCCGACGGACACATGCGACTATGTTATCATATAGGAGGAAAAAGGGTTAGAAAATGGCATAGTCTAAATGCTATAAGAAAATGGAACGCATTTATTGAAGATTGGCAAAAAGATAGAATAGATTATTGTAGAGGATGCAGCTGGGAATGCATCATAACAAAAATGAAGGGATTAGATAAAAAAGGATTTTATCATACGTTGTAAAATAAATCTCTTAATCACTGATAAAATTGTAGTATTATTCTTTTCCGTATCTTAGCTGGTATGCCATGTCCCTAAGTTCTGGGTGTACGTATTCTCCGTTTTCTATTATTTTCTCGCCGTCAGCCCATACGGTTGGGTTGAGGCAGATTCCATCAGTATGTGAGGAAGCCATTCCTAGTTTGCCTTTAAAGGTTGATGACTGGCTTCCCAGCCCCCATTCTACTACTCCCCATACTCTCTCGTCTTCTAGGATGTTTCCAGTTAGTTTTGCTCCAGGATTACATCCATAGGATAAGTGGGCTATGTAGAACATTTTTGGATCGTTGAAGCTTTTGAGCCAGTTTTCAAAGATTTTTGCCTCTCTTCCACCCTCTATTCTTACTACGCGTCCGTTTTCAACGTATAGTCTTATTGGTTCTTTGAGTAATCCTAGTTCTTCTGGAGGCCATACGGATCCATCGAATACTATTACTCCATTAATGCTTTCTTCTATGGGAGCCCAGTCTACTTGACCGAATAACATGTATTCTCCTGGTCCTTCTACTTCTCCTTCTACTAGAACGGGTCTTTCGGGATCGTTTTCGAATTCTACGTCTGTTCCCGCTGGAGTAGTTACGCGCATTTTCTTGGCTTTACGGGTTATTTCAGCTAGTTTGCGCTGGAACTTGTATAGTAGGGGTATGTTTACTCTACCGATATTTCGCACCATCATGTCCGTGTCCATTCCTACAAGGCAAATATATCTCACCTGTCCCTTCTCCATAGCTTTCTCATAAGGTGTGGAGTATAGTAGCCAAGCCTTATTAAACTCAATCCATACGTCAGCACTAGTCAATAATGCTACAAGAGACTTTAATGGAATATATGGGTCAGCGGCTTTACCAACACCTGGTGGAGTAGCATACCATGCTACGAGTGGTTTTCCTCCAACTATTTTAACCGCATTAGCGGTTGCTTCTACAACTCTCCAATCACTCGAGGTATCAGCTGTTATGACTACTTCTTCTCCTTTTTTAACTTTCATTACATCTTTTACGAGCTTGTATGCGGCTTGAGCTAACTCCATATCTAAGCCATAGGGCATGTATATACACCTGGAATGTAGGGAGTATTTATCACGTAGTATGCGGGGTCTAAGGGGGGAACATTGTTTTGTAGAAAAGGAAAAACAATGTTTATTTCCGGTGTAGGGCTCGGGGGCTACGTAGTTTTAGGGATACTAGGGCTTCAGCTACTTTTAATGCTGCTCCAGCTGGATCTATTACTGGTGTCCCTATTTCTTCTTCTACTCTTCTAGCTAACCCGGCTAATCCAGTACACCCTAATACTATGATCTCAGCTCCCTTCTCTAATGCCTTCTTGGATTTTTCTACTAGCTTCCCAACCGTGTAGTCTATGTCTCGGTCTATGTCTAGTACTCCTAGTTCAACGCCTTCTAATGCTACTAGCTTGTCTCCATAACCTATTTCCCTAACATGGTCTTCTATCATCCAGAGAGCTTCCCCACCAACGGTTACAATACCTATCTTGTTCGTGAGAGCCGAGGCTAAAGCCATTGACGCCTCACAGGGTCCTACAACGGGTTTCTCGACTATGCCTTTCAGTAAAGCTACTCCAGGATCGAGGAAGCAGTTAACTATGAATCCATCGTACTCGTCCTTGAATTCTAGTACGCGTTTAACTACAAGCCACGTTACTTCAGCGTGGGCTTCTGGTGTTTCAACACTAGCTGGACCCGTTGGTAGGGAGACTACATCTACTATGGTCTGGGGTGATGCAAAGCCCTGGTATATCTTCTTGTCCTGTTCATCCCATCTACTATGGCCTACGGGGTTTACTACTAAGATTCTCAAATACCGTGCCTCTTTACGAGTTCTTCAACTGGTACGTAATCGTAGTCGAAGCCGAAGTGTCTTGGACCGAAGAGTTCTAGTCCCTTAGGTGTACGCCACATGTCGGGGGCTTTTGCAGCGATTACGTTTACCTTGTATCCCTCTTTGAGATCGGTATTAGTTATTGGTTCACCGTCATCTAATACGAACATTATTAGGTCGGGTGGCATAACTATTGGTTTATCGTCTAGCCATGCCATGATGTGTTCATTCTTTATCCACGTTTTTAGTGTGTGCCCACTCCACTTACCAGTACCTTTCAATAAGGTTTCTCCTACGAGGAATCCTCCCTCATCTCTCCACTCATATTTTTCTACTTCTCCTTCAAAGATCTTCCATCCCTTTAATGTATCAACTATTGCTTTAACCGGGTCTCCTCCCTTTTCTCTAGCTTCTCTTACATTCTTTCCGAGCTTGTAGCATAGGGTTAGCGTGTCTTTAACCATAGCTTTACCAGCTTGTTCTATGGTTAGTGGTGTATCTACTACTGCAGCTGCTTTACCGTCTAGAACTGAGAGGTATCTTGCAATTGCTTCGTAGTCGTCTATATCACTGTACTCTTTAACCAATACTATGTTTCCAGTACTAGTAACAATCATTGACGGGTACATTGGGATATCATAGATGTGAACAGTGCACTGATGGAGTTCTGGTGCAGCTCTACCCAAGAGATCTCCATCAACTGCTGGTAACCCGAGTTTAGCTCCAACATAGAGTGCTACAGCTGTATTCAAGCCACCTATTTCTGATGCTACTACTCCACGAATCTCTTTGCCCAAGTAGTTCTGCATTTCCTCGAAAGCCTTCTTTATCGGTTCGTCTATCCTAATAGGCTTCTTAGTCCTAGCAGTAGGGGCGATGGTTCCAACAAAGTATGGTACGACGATAACCGAGTCTTTGGGTAGTTCTTCTAGTTTAACGATATCTATTTTTCCGGCTAGTTTAACTGCCTCTTCGAGAAGCTTTACGCCTTCCTTAGGGTCTCCTCCCCCACCGGTTCCGAGAATAGTTGCTCCGAGAATTAGGTCTTCTATATCCTTCTTCGTGGATAGAGAGAACATAGTCTACCACAGTTTATAGTGTATCCTCCAAACACGATATAAAAGTATCTCATATCGGGTGAAAAGAATTTTAGCCAGTCTAACACTAATTCGCATTGGTGTTTAGGTTTTGCCTAGAATACTTGTTATAAATCCTGTAGCAACTAATAAGTGGGACGACCTTACACATCGTTTCCTCGTTGAACACGCGTCACCCGGTACCGAAGTAGTTGTTAGGAGTTTAAGAGAGGGCCCAGAGAGTATTGAGAGTGAATATGATAGAGACTTAGCAGCCCACTTAGTTGTAGGAGAAGTAGTAAGAGCCGAGAAGGAGGGCTTTGATGCAGTCGTAATAAATTGTTTCGATGACCCGGGACTCCACGCTGCTCGTGAAAGGGTTAGGATACTTGTACTAGGTATAGGAGAGACTTCTATTACTACTGCTCTATTACTCGGGCACCGTATTGCAATAATATCTACGGGTAGGAATGCTCGAGCACTATACCATAAGAAAGCGTTAGAGTTAGGCATACTTGATCGTGTAGCTTATACTAGTGGTATAGAGCTTGGAGTACTCGAGATGAGGGAGAACTTAGAGTTATTGAAGAACCAGGTATTAGCTGAGGCTAGGAAAGCAATAGAAGAATACGGTGCCGAGGTAATAGTACTCGGTTGCGGAGGATTCATAGGCTTGACTAGAGAACTAGAAGAAGCTCTAGGAGTACCAGTTGTTGATCCAACTCTAACAACCTTCAAGGTAGCGGAGGCGTTAGCGAGTATAGGGTTAAGGCATAGTAAAGCATTCCTCTATAATCCCCCAGAGCATAAGATTAGGGAGTGGGAGGAACATGGGTGAACATTGAATAGAGATGATTAAAACAAAACATATATAGTATAAGAGGTTTTCCCACTATAATTGTAGAAACAAATATTCTCCCCAAGATACGGTACACATATGGTGTAAGATATGAAGAAAAACTACTTAAAAGGTATTTCTAAATCAGCCGCTATAATCGCCATAGTAATTATTATAATCATTATAGCCGTTGCTGCAGTCTATATGAGCCAGCAGAAACCAGCAGAAACAACACCAACAACAAGCCCTACAAGCTCTCCAACAACTTCTCCAACAACAACTTCATCACCCACTACTACATCATCGCCAACAACTACTACTAGCCCAGCTAAGAAGACAATGGTTATCTACGCATCTCTTTCAGAAATGACTAGTGCTGATCCCAGCACAGAGTTCTCGAACTCTATTCTATGGATGACACTAGTTTACGAGCCATTAATATGGTATGATCCACTCCAAGACAAGTTTATTCCAGCACTCGCTGAGTCATGGGAGAGTAATGAGAACGGTACTGTATGGACATTCCATCTCAGGAAGGACGCAGTATTCCATGATGGAACACCAGTTACAGCTGAAGCAGTAAAAGCTAGTATTGAGAGAACTATTGCCTTGGGTCAGGGTGCTGCTTTCATCTGGGATCCAGTAGACCATATAGAAGTAGTAGACGATTATACTGTTAAGTTCTACCTCAAGTACCCTGCCGCTCTAGACAAAATAGCGGCTTCATCCTATGGTGCATGGATTTTCAGCCCCAAGGTAGTAGAGTATGCGGGGGCGTCAAACCTAACCGATAAGAAGGTAGCAGACTGGTTTAATGCGGGCCACGATGCTGGTAGTGGCCCATACAAGCTAGTTAAATGGGACCCCGAAAACGAGATTATATTAGAGAAGAACCCCGACTGGTGGGGCTGGAAGCTACCAGATTATCCACTAGCATCTGATAAGGCTCCCGATGTATTCGTTGTAAAGATAGTTAAGGATGCTGTTACCCAGGAGAGACTAGTATTATCTGGTGATATCCATATAGCGGAATATGTTCCATTAGAAGACGTTGACTCGTTAAAACAGAACCCCAAGGTGCAAGTAGTAATTAAGCCTAGCTTCCAGAACCTATTAATGCTCATAAACACTAGAAAGCCCCCACTAGACAACGTGCTTGTTAGGAGGGCAATAGCACACGCAATACCCTATGAGGATATTGTTAAGATTGCTAGGAATGGTTTAGCAGAAGTAGCAAGCGGCCCAGTACCTCATGGAATGTGGGGTCACTTCGACAACTTAACATATGAGTATAATATAACATTAGCACAGCAGTTGTTAGCGCACGCTGGATACCCTAATGGTATTAATAGAACGCTCCTCCTCGTATATACTGCTGGAGACATCTACGAGAAGCGTACGGCAGAAGTAATCAAGGCTAGTCTAGCACAAATAGGAATAAACGTTGAGATAAGGCCCATGAGCTGGGAAGAACAATGGTCGCTAGCGCAGAGTGGATGGGAGAACCCAGAAGCAGCTCAAGACTTATTCATATTCTACTGGTGGCCAACCTATATAACGCCATTCGACTTCCTATACAATATGTTCCATAGCGATAGCAAAATGTTCAACTTATGCTACTATGATAACCCAGAGTTCAACAAGTTGATTGAAGAAGCAGTAACGTTGGAGGCAACTGATAGAGCTAAAGCACTAAAACTCTACTATCAGGCACAGAAAATACTCTACGACGACGTACCCGCAATACCGTTATGGGATATGCTAGACGTTAGAGTAGCAGTAAACAGTATAGGAAACCTTGATAAAGCCATTAACCCAGCATATCCAACTGTAATCTTCGCACAAGTACTAGAAGTAAAAGGCTAACACAGATACATAGGATACCAGACAATGTTTTAAAATGAAAATAAACATGTTTTTTAAATGTAAACCACTCCTCCACCTATGACTCAATAAAAGATTCCTTTCCCCGGTCTTTAGCGGGAAATAATACTCTCCGTGAATAGGTATAGTGTATTGTGTATACTATATGGTCTCTCTAAGGAGCTTTGAGGCGTATAGTACATGCCTGTGAGCAAGGAGTATATAGTTAAGAGGCTTATCCTACTAGTACTCGTCGTTTTCGGCGTCCTCATTATAACCTTTGTTATAACTCGTGTTATACCAGCTCACCCAGAGCTTCTCTGGGCTGGTGCTCACCCTACTGAGGAGCAGATTGAGAAGGCTAGAGAGGAGCTACACTTAAACGACCCCATCTATATCCAGTTATTCTATTATCTCCGAGACTTCCTGACGGGTAACTGGGGTGTTTCCTGGCGTACTCGTCAGCCAGTGCTTAGTGATATTTTATCGGCTCTTCCAGCTACTCTAGAGCTAGTAATACTAGCGTTTATTATAGCTATTGTGTTAGGTATACCGTTGGGAGCTATTGCGGCTTTAAAGAGGAATACTTGGGTTGACCATGTTATACGTATTGTATCTGTTCTCGGTGCCTCGGTACCAGTATTCTGGCTTGCACTAATACTGCAATTGGTTTTTAGTAGTTGGCTTGGAGTTCTACCGGGTGCTAAGCGAGTAGACGAGTTCATAGTCTATGAGACTGGGTTTAAACCGATAACCGGCTTCATATTACTTGATAGCTTATTGGAGGGTAATTTCGCGGTCTTCGTCAACGCTCTACATCACATTATATTGCCGGCTATAGTCTTAGCCTTCTACCCCTTTGGTCTTAGCGCTAGAATGACTAGAGCCGTAATGACTGAGACTTTAAACGAGCTATATACTCGTAGCGCGCTTGCATGGGGGCTTCCGAGGAGGGTTGTTATCTACAAGTATGCTTTGAAGAATGCTCTAGCACCAGTTATAGCGTCTCTAGGACTCTCCTTCGGCTACACTATTATCGGCGCGTTTATGGTTGAATTAATCTTTGTGTGGCCGGGTATAGGCCTTTATGCTGCTATGGCGTTGCTAAGCTATGATTACCCGGCTATTATTGGTAGTGTTGTACTAGTTGCAATCATTTACACGGTAATCAACATGGTCGTAGACATTGTCCACGCAATAATTGATCCGAGGGTGAAACTATGATTCCAGAAGATGTTCGCATAATATTTAAGCTAATAAAAAGTAACCCGGTCTCGATGGCCGGGCTCGTAATAGTTGCTGCTTTCCTAGTAGTTGGAGTACTAGCACCATTCATAACGCCTTACCCCCAGGATGCTTGGGGTGAAGTATACCATTTAGAACAGAGGTATCAGCCACCATCACTAGCACACCCCTTTGGTACTGATGAAATGGGTCGAGACGTGTTTAGTAGGGTTATATTGGGTGCTCGTTTCTCACTCATAATAGCTATTGGTGTAGTAGGCTTAGCTTTAATCATAGGCATACCTGTAGGGTTGATTGCGGGCTACTTGGGCGGCAAGATAGGTACGGTGTTGATGAGGATAACTGATATGTTCTTAGCCTTCCCCCCACTGCTCCTCGCAATAGCTTTAGCTGCAACGCTTGGTAGGGGGTTAACGAATACTATTATCGCATTAGCTATTAGCTGGTGGCCCTGGTATGCTAGGCTAGTCTTCGTGCAGGTTAACTCTATTAAAACGCTACCCTACGTAGACGCGGCCCGCATAGTAGGAGTTCACCCCCTCGCAATAATGTTTCGCCATATCTTACCAAATGCTCTAACACCAGTAACAGTACAAGCGGCTTTAGACATGGGTTCAGCTATACTAGAAGCTGCTGGGCTCAGCTTTCTTGGAGTAGGTGTAACTCCCCCAACACCTGAGTGGGGATTACTAGTAACTGAGGGTTGGAGCTCGATAAATATTGCTTGGTGGATTAGCTTGTTCCCCGGTCTAGCTATACTGATAACAGTACTAGGATTCAATCTCCTAGCTGATGCCGTCCGCGAAGCAGGTGATCCAAGGCTTAGGCGTATATTAATTGTTGGGAGGAAGATATAATGGCTACGAAACCATTAATTGTGGAAGACCTTACAATCCACTACTATACTCTCGAGGGGATAGTACGAGCTGTTAGGAATGTTAGCTTTAGCGTTGAGAAGGGGGAATCCGTATGCCTTGTAGGGGAATCGGGTAGTGGTAAGTCGACTATAGGTTTAGCTATTGTTGGCGCTCTTCCAGCTAATGCTCGAGTACTATCAGGTAAAATACTAGTAAACAATACTAATATCTTAGAGTTATCGGAGAAGGAGCTTGAAAAAATTAGGGGTAAGAGTGTTTCAATAATATTCCAGGACCCAGCTGCATCCTTTAACCCATTGTTTACTGTCGGCCAAATGCTCTCTGATGTTATACGCTACAAGCTTGGAGTAGATGATAAGGAGGAATTGAAGAAGAGGGCTGTTGAAGCATTAAAGAGTGTTGGTTTACCAGATCCAGAGAGAGTCTATAACTCGTATCCCCACGAGCTGAGTGGTGGAATGCTTCAGAGAGCGGCTATAGCAGTAGCATTATCTACTAGGCCAGATGTCTTAATAGCTGATGAGCCAACGACAATGCTTGATGTAACCCTTCAAGCACAAATACTAGACCTACTACAGGGTCTTAGAAGGAAGCTAGGCTTAGCCCTAGTATTCATAACCCATAATCTAGGTGTTGCAGCCGCTATATGCGATAAGATTCTCGTAATATATGCTGGAGCCATGGTGGAGTACGGGCCAGTAGACGAGGTACTAGTGAACCCATTACACCCCTATACTAGGAAGCTCATAGAATGTGTTCCTAGGTCAAGTATACGTGTTGGTAGGCTAAAGTATATTCCGGGCTCGCTACCCGATCTAAGAAAGCTTCCACCGGGATGTGTATTCGCACCTCGATGCGAGGAAGCAGAAGAAGTATGCCGTAGAGAGCAGCCTAGGCTCGTTGAGGTAAAACCCGGTCATAGCGTTGCATGCCACAAGTATTCTAAGAGGTGAGTAGTAGTATGGTGTTGCTCGAAGTAGTAGATCTCGTAAAATACTTTCCGATAAAGAAGGGTATCTTTGGACGTATCGTAGGCTATGTTAAAGCAGTAGACCACGTATCGTTTAAGATAGGTGAAAATGAAACCTTTGCTCTTGTAGGTGAATCTGGTAGCGGGAAAACTACTACTGCTAAATGTATTCTAGGCTTATTCAAGCCTACTTCGGGGAAGATATTATTCATGGGTAAGAATGTAACTGAGCTTAAGGGGGAGACGGCTAAATGGTATAGGAGGAATGTTCAAGCAGTCTTCCAGAACCCCTTCCTATCACTAAACCCTCGGATGCGGGTAGAGGATATTGTAGCAGAACCCCTAAGAGTCCACCGTAAAGACTTATCCCGAGACCAGGTTAGAGAAATAGTCTACGAGATACTCGATAAAGTAGGCTTAACTAAAGCGTTAGCGAAGCGCTACCCATATGATCTTAGCGGTGGGCAGGCTCAGCGTGTTGCTATTGCTCGTGCAATAGTATTGAAGCCTAAGCTAATAGTATTAGATGAGCCTACATCAGCTCTCGACGTATCGGTTCAAGCACAAATACTAAACCTTCTAATAGACTTGAAGGAGGAGCTCAAGCTCTCCTACCTAATGATATCCCACGACTTATCGGTTGTACGATATATTAGCGACTGGGTAGCAGTAATGTATCTCGGTAAAATAGTTGAACTCGCTGAAACAGAAGAATTATTCGAGAAACCCCTCCACCCCTATACACAGGCACTATTATCGGCTGTACCCGAACCCGATCCAAGGATAATGAAGTCTAAGAAACGCATAATCCTACCCGGAGAGCCGCCGAGCGCTATTAATCCTCCACCGGGTTGTAGGCTTCACCCTAGATGCCCGCACGTTATGGATAAGTGTAGGAGGGAGGAACCGCCTCTAATAGAGTACGAGCGGAACCACTGGGTTGCCTGCTGGCTTTATCAGAGGAAATAGATATGTTTTTACACTACTAGAACTCGTATAATATACGTGAGACTAGTCTAAAACATTGTAGACACGTGTTCTCGGTGTATAAGCCTTGAATGTACTCGAACTAAAAGAAAATATTAGGAAAGCAGTAGTAAACATGTTTAAAACAAATATGGGCTTAAAGCCCGGGGAAACAGTACTCGTTGTAACCGATTACCCTGAGAAACAGCATTGGGGTACCTATGATCTAAGCCTACTAGAAGACATTGTTAACCGCTCTATGCTCGCTAGAACAGTATATGATATAGCTAAAGAAGAGTTCAAGGAAAACCAAGTGGATTTTCTAGTCTACCCGTTAACTGGGAGACATGGAGCTGAACCACCCAGTTATGTTGGAGAAGAAATGAGCAAGTACAATGTTGTAATAGCGATAACTTCTTACTCTTTATCTCATACTAATGCTCGAGAAAAAGCAACGAGTAGTGGTGCGAGACTAGCAAGTATGCCCGGGTTTACAGCAGATATGTTCCTACCCGATGGGCCTATGGCGGCAGATTATAGCTGGGTTAGTAGTTTCTCTAGGAAGATAGCTGAGTACCTCCAAGGTTCTAAGAGGATACGTGTTGTAACAGATTATGGAACGGATATAGAGTTTAGTGTAGAGGGCCGTAAATTCGATGTAGACGACGGTATATATGATAAACCCGGCTCGTGGGGCAACTTACCGGCTGGTGAAGTATACATAGCACCCGTTGAGGGATCAGCGAATGGCAGAATAGTTGTATTAAAGGGATGGTATCCTAGACTAGAAGAAGACATGACATTATACGTTGAGAACGGGCTAGTAGTAAGAATAGAGGGTGGTGGAAGAGTAGGAGACTATTTCAGGGAAACCCTTGGATTAGAGCCCAGAGTAGAAGACGAAGTACACCTCGCTAGGAGGAATATAGCCGAGTTCGGTATAGGGACAAACCCAAAGGCTAAGAGACCAGACAATGTACTAGAAGCAGAAAAAATCCTAGGAACCATACATATAGCGATAGGAGATAACAGCCACTTCGGTGGAAAAGTTGAAGCAGACCTACACGAAGACTTCATAATACCGGAACCAACAGTCTACGTAGACGG